>JBFJWV010000001.1:0-19665 GCA_041623515.1 Thermoplasmatota archaeon
CACGACATGAACTTCTACGAAGACCCGCTCACGGGCACGCCCTTGTTGCTGGTTGCGTACGCCTACGATGGCCTCAAGATTCTCGACATCAGCAACCCGTCGGTTCCCGTGATGCTCGGCCGCTTCCTGCCGCCCGAAGACGGTACCGGCCACAAGCACTACACGCACTCCGTCACCGCGGAGCGTCTCGAAACGGGCGAACTGATCATCGTGGCCGGTTCAGAAACCTTCGAAGAGGAGAACCAGCAAATTGCCAGCCCCATCTGGATTCTCGACGCAACGGCCATGATGGAAGGCCAGCCCATGGAGAACCCGCCCGAGCATTTGTCCACATGGCGCAACCCCAGCCGCGCCCCGGCAGGGGCCCTCGGCCTGTCGGTCCATTTCTTCCGCCAGCAAGACGGGCTGCTCTACCTGAGCCATTACCATGGTGGCGTCTGGGGCATTGACTTGCGCACCGAAGCGGACCGCAATCGGCCGGCTCATTTTGCCTACATCATGCCGCTGGGCGACGATCCCGTCTTCGCGCCCGACTGGTGCTGCTTGGGCTGGGATTTGGACGGCGCACCCATGGTGTTTGACGTCGCTGTGGACGCACAGGGGACCGTCTATGCGGCAGACATTGTGCAAGGGGTGAGCTCGATCCGCATGGAGCCGCCCTCGCTCAATCCGTTGTCCTAGTGGCGGTCTGCTTCCACGATGATCAAGGCCATGCCGGAGTGAACCTCCACGCGGGTTGACCCTTCGTCGTCCACGCGGTTGGAGATTCCGCGAGCGGAGGCGCCGTGCAAGAGCAAATGGTCGCCGCTGAAGCTCGCCCCATGGATGGAAACGTCGGCGTCGCCGCCGATCGCAAGGACGTTGAAGATGTGGCCGCGGGAGTCCGCCAAATCCACGGAACCGCCGGCGCGCCGGAACCGGATGGTCTCCCCGTTGCCGCGCATGACGGCGTTGGTCCCGGCCTCCTGGGCCGCGCGCAGAATTTTGAGGTTGGCCATGAACATGGACGTTCGGCCGCCATGGCCACCAAGAATCAGGAGCGACGCCGGGTCTCCTTCCAGGGCTTTGCGCATCGCCAGCTCGCCGTCCGTGTAATCCTTGTCACGGGGGTGGCGCTCCATCGGGATGCTCATGGCATCGGCCCACTTGTAGACGTCCGTTTCCAGGCTGTCCAAGTCGCCCACAATGACCGATGGGATGCGGCCGGCACGGAGCATGTGCTTGGCTGTCCCGTCGGCGCAAACAATGGTGTCCACTTCATCCAGCAACTGGAGGTCCGCCTTGGATGGGGCGTCCCCGTTGAGGATCAGCGCAGCATTCATGCAAAGCTCCGTTCTCCTTGCGCGATAAAAAGGTGCATGGGGCACGTTCTTGAAGGGACTCCAATCGCGGGACTCCTTATCAGGAGGGGCCTTGTCGCACGCCTGTGAAGCTGCTCCTGCTGCACGCGGACCTCATTGAGTACGAAGCAACCAAGAAGGCGCTCCAAGGCGCGCCGGAGCTGGAAGACGCCGAAAAGCAAGGCCGTATGGAGGATGCTCTGGTGGCCTTCATCACCGTTGAATCCGTCGACGAAGAGGGACTCGATGATGTGGTCGGCCAAGCAGCCGATGAAATTCGCAACGTGGCTGGCCAAGTCAAGGTGGACCGCGTCATGCTGTATCCGTACGCCCACCTCAGCGAGGACCTGGCCAAACCAAGCATCGGCCAGAAGGCCTTGCCTGCCTTGGAGGAGGCGCTCGCGTCCGACTTCGAGGTCCAGCGCAGTCCCTTCGGTTGGTACAAGGGATTCCAAATCAAGGTCAAGGGGCACCCCCTGGCCGAGCTGAGCCGTCGCCTTGTCCCCGGCGGTGCGCAAGGCAGCGACGAAGAGAGCGAGGGCAACGAGGCGCTCAAGGCCGAAGCGAACCTGAAGTCCGCTTGGTACATTTTGGACACCGATGGCAGCCTCACCCCCGCCGACGAATTCTCGTTCAAAGGCCATGACGGCTTGCGCACGTTCTACGAGTACGAGGCGAAGGGCAGCCGGAGCGGCGGCAAGCCGCCGGCGCACATCGACTTGATGCAGAAGCTGGAGTTGGTGGACTACGAGCCGGGCTCCGACACCGGCAACATGCGGTGGTTCCCGAAGGGCCAACTCATCAAGCGGTTGTTGGAAACCAAGGTCAATGACGTGTGCCAAAAGGCGGGCGCCATGCAAATTGAGACGCCCATCATGTACGATGTGAACCACCCGGCGCTCAACAAGTACCTCAACAAATTCCCCGCGCGCCACTACATGGTCAAAAGTGACGACAAGGAACTGTTCTTGCGATTCGCCGCCTGCTTTGGCATGTACTTGACCATGGGCCGCGCGCAACTGTCGTACCGGCATCTGCCCGCCCGCATCTACGAGATGACCCACTACTCGTTCCGCCGCGAACAATCCGGTGAAACCGCCGGCATCAAGCGGCTCCGTTGCTTCACCATGCCGGACATGCACACGTTGGTGGCCGACATCGAGCAAGCCCGGGATGAGTTTGAGCGGCAATTCATCACCAGCCGGGAATGGATGGACGACCTGGAAGTTCCGTTCGAAACCGCCATTCGCTTCGTGCGCCCCTTCTACGAAGACAACAAAGACTTCGCGGCGCGCCTGGCACAAGCCGTCGGCCGTCCGGTCCTTGTGGAAATGTGGGAAGAGCAATCGTTCTACTTCGTCTGCAAATTCGAATTCAATGTCAATGACACCAGCAACAAGGCGTTCGCCCTGAGCACCGTGCAAATTGACACCCAGAACCCCAAACAGTTCGATATCACCTACACCGGCGAAGACGGGGAGCAACACGACCCGCTGCTTCTGCACACCAGCATCTCCGGCGCCATCGACCGCAACCTGGCCGCCATCCTCGAAGTGGAAGCGGGCAAGCGGGACCGCGGGGAGAAGCCCAGCCTGCCCTTCTGGCTCAGTCCGACCCACATCCGGTTCCTGCCGGTTAGCGACGAATACCAAGCCCAAGCACTGGAATTGGCGCAGGCCATCAATGACGCGGGCGGCCGCGCCGACGTGGACGACAGTGCCGCCGGCATTGGCAAGAAGATTCGCACCGCCGAGAAGGAATGGGTGCCCATCCTGGCCGTGGTTGGCGAAAAGGAAACGGAGTCCGGCATCTACGATCTGCGCATCCGGAAGGCCAACCTGCTGGAGCGCGCGGGAATGGAAATGGACGAATCCGAAGGCCAAACCCTCGGAAGCTACAGCATCCCCTGGGCCGGCGTCTTGCAACTCATTGAGGCCAACCTCGGTGACGCCCCGCGCGCGCCGTTGCCGCTGTCGGTGAAGTTGAGCGAGCGCCCCGTCTTCCGCGGTTGAACCCCCGTTCGCCCTCTCCGAAGGGCCCGGCTTGCTCGCGTTTCTGCGAAAACCCACGCCGGGGTGAATTCACCGACTGCCGGAGGGCCCCGGGCGCAACCCTCATCCCCTCCAATCGTCATTTCCACTCGTGCGCTTCGAGGACCTCGCCGTTGGCCCCGAGCCACAACTCCCCCTCCATGTGTACGATGCCCGGCGTCGACGCGTGGCCGAGGCGTTGGGCGACCAAGCCGTTCTGGTCGTCGCGACGCACCCGTTGGCGGTTCACTCAAACGATGTGGAGCACCGCTTTCGACCCCAGAGCGATTTCTGGTACCTAACTGGCTTTTCGGAACCGGGAGCGATCCTGGTCCTGATTGGGGGTACGGCGGAAAGTCACCTGTTTCTGCGCGTGCGCAAGCCCGAGGCAGAAATCTGGACCGGCCGGAGGCTGGGCGTCGAGCGGGCCCGCGATGCCTTGGATGTCGACCACGCGTATGCGTTGGAAGAGTTCCCGGACCGCTTCCACCAGATGATTCAGGGCCTCGAGGTTCACGCGATCGTGAAGCACCACCCCGAAATTCAGGAAACGGTTCGCAACGCCGTCCGCGACACCCTCGATGGTCAAGCGGTCGTGGCTGCGTTTCGGTGCATCAAGGACGCCGACGAAATCAAACTCCTGCAACGCGCCAATGACGTGGGCATCGCGGCGCAAGAGGCCATCATTGCCGGGCGCCGTTCGTTGGAGACCGAATACGCCATGGAGTCCGAGCTGTTGCGGGTCTACCGCGCCAACGGCAGCACCGGTCCGGCCTACCCGCCCATTGTCGGGGCTGCCTCCAACGCCGCGGTCCTGCACTACATTGACAACCAGGCCCCCATCGGCGGCGACGACTTGATTCTCGTGGACGCGGGCTGTGAATGGGGGTACTACAACTCGGACATCACCCGGACGTTCCCCGCGAAGGCTTGGAGCTCCCTGCAAAAAGAGCTGTACGGCATTGTCTTGGACGCCCAAAAGGCGGCCATCGCAGAGGTGCGGCCTGGCAACCGGTTCCGTGACCCGCACGACGCCGCAGTCCAGGTTCTCACCCAGGGCCTCATCGATCAGGGAATCATTGACGGCGATGTGGACGCGGCCATTGAGAGCGAAGCGTATCGGGCGCATTTCATGCACGGCACGAGTCACTTCCTCGGGCTCGATGTCCACGACGTGGGCGATGTGAAAGGCCCCGATGGTGAAAGCCGGGTGCTGGAGCCTGGCATGGTGCTCACTATCGAACCCGGGCTGTACTTCAATCCTGATTTCAGCGCCGTCCCGGACGGAATTCCGGTGATGGGTCTGCGCATCGAAAACGACGTGGTGGTCACCGATGACGGTTGCCTGGACCTCACGGCGGATTTGGCAACCGACCCCGATGAACTGGAGGCAATGCACGCATGATATCTCGAATTCTACCTCTGATGGTGATGGGCTTGCTGGCCTTGCCGGTGGCCCACGCCGCACTCAATCCCGTGTTGCCTTACGAAGATGAAGGCGAGTACATTACGAGCTTCGATGAACTGAGCAATGTGCTCAGCGGCCAACCGGAAATGGATGTGGTGGGAGCCCACAACGGAACCGTGCTGCTGGGGGCCGATGAATTTTCCATCAGTGGTCTCACGCGGCTCTACTGGGGCAAGGATGGTGGTGGATCCGACTTTGCAGCCGGGACGAACTTGCGCATTGAAGTTGCACAAAACAGCAGCATTGCCCTGAGGCACCCGGGCGAGTACAACTACGACTACGGCGCGGATTACGCCCTGTCGTTCTTCGCCGATGCATCGGCGCTGTTTGGAGCGTCCAAGCCGGAGAACCTCGGATTTGGGCCGTCGTTGGTGAGCTTCCCGGTTGAGGGCGAAGCCAATTTCGACTTGGGCGTCTTGCCGGCCACTCCGTTCGCGGGCTCCAGCTTCAACGATTTCGTTGATGAATCTGCCTTGCTACTGACCTTCACTCCAGGATCCATGCTGACCCTGTTCTCCGACGACGGCAACGTGCGTACCGTGCTCAGCGGCGAAGGCCGCTGGGTGGGCTTCCAGGGCACGCCACAGGTTGACCCGGTGCAGGCGCAAGTCATGGCCCTGCCGACCCCCGATGGAACGACGACGGACTTCCAGCCGGCGGCCGATGAAGCGGCGGCGGAAGGCCTGAGCGCTGAGAACTTGGCCACGGTCTTGGCCACCTTGTCGGCCTCCGAAGGCAGCGATTTGTCCGCGGTGGAGGGACTTCAGGATGTCACCGAGGGTCTTTCCGCGGTGCTCAACGGCGCGTACTTGGGCATTGACGCAACGAACGGAACCGGCGGCGCGGCCGCATTGTTGCAATCGGCCACCGTTGTGCGCTTCAACAGTCTCTCGGCGACGCGAGACGGGGACCAGCTCCACTTGGAAGGCCGGTCGCCCCTGCAAATCCAAAACGGTGCGGTGGTCGGAGCCAACCCCCTCGTCGGTATTTTCCCGTGGTGGAGTCTGCTGCTGTGGGCCGTGGCACTTGGGTTGTTTGTTCTCCGGGTGGTGGTGCGCCCCTCTGCGAAGCACCCCGTGTGGGACAAATTCAGCTGGGTCGGTTTGGTGGGTGGCGTGGCGGCAGCCTTGATTGTGTTCTGGCTTTGGGATGCAGAAACCAAAGCGTTGTGGGGAACAAGCCTGTTCAGTTCCGGCAGCAGTGGCGTGTCGCTGGGAATCATTGCGTTGGTCCAGCTCTTGCCGCTGGCCTTGGCTGGACTGGCCATCGGGCTGCCCACCCGGATGATTGTCAAGAGCGGCACCCGCTTTGCCGGCCAAGGGAATTTCATGCGCGTCGGCGCCATTGTGGCACCCTTCATGGTGCTCTTGTTGGGTGCGGGCCTCATGCTTGACTACCTGGATCTGCTCATCGGAGCCATCGCCAGGTTTGGCTGAAGTGGACGAAGAACGGCTCCACCCGCGATTGGTCGAAGTTCTGCGAGGCCAAGGCTGGACGGGACTCACGGACGCGCAAGAACACGCACTCCCGCCCCTGCTGGCGGGCCGCCATGCCGTGCTGGTGGCGCCGACGGGGTACGGGAAAACCGAAGCGGCGCTGCTGCCAGTGATCAGCCGGATGCTGGAGGCCCGGGACGCGTACCAGCAACAAGACCGGCCTTGGCCCAAGGGCTTCAAGGCGATTTACATCACTCCCCTGCGCGCACTCAACCGCGACTTGCAAGGACGTCTCGAATCGTGGGCCACGGCTCTGGATTTGCGCATCGGGGTCCGCCATGGAGACACGACGCAAGCCGAGCGCGCGCGGCAATCCCGCAACCCCCCCGACATGCTCATCACCACTCCGGAAACCGTGCAACTGCTGCTCTACGGAGACACATTGCGCAAGCACTTGCGCACGGTGCGCTTCGTCATCATGGACGAGGTGCACGATTTGTGCAACACGGAGCGTGGCGCGCAGGCCTCGGTTGCCCTTGAGCGCATGGAAGAGGTGGTGGCCCAACCATCCGACTTGGCCCAATTGCCTGGCAAGGAACGGGTTTGCCCCGATGCGCCGTCGGCCAGCCATCAAGGCGGTTTCCAACGGATTGGATTGAGCGCCACGGTTGCAGACCCCCAGAGAGTCTTGGAATGGCTGGTGGGCCCGGGCCGGACGGGCGATACCATCCAGGTCGCGGGAGACAAGCAGCGGCGGTTGAAAGTGGACCTGCCAGAGGTGGACCCGGCGGCTGAAGAATTGGCTGCCGAGCTGGCCATTCCCCCGGCCGTTGCCGCAGAGTTGGAAGCAACGCGGAGCTTGGTGCTTGAGCATCACCGAACCCTCGTGTTTCACAACACGCGCGATGGCGCCGAATTGCTGGCGAGCCGCTCGGCTCTGTTGGATGCACCGGATGGACCGGTGCTCATTGAAGCCCACCATGGCAGCTTGAGTGCCGAACATCGCCGTGATGTGGAGGTTCGCTTCAAACAAGGGAACATCCGCTGCGTGGCCGCCACGTCCAGTTTGGAGTTGGGCATTGACGTCGGGGACATTGATCACGTGATTCAGGTTCACTCGCCGCGGAGCGTTGCCCGGTTGCTGCAGCGCCTGGGGCGTGCCGGGCACCGCGTGGGGGCGGTTTCGGAGGGCACCTTGCTCGCGGCCGGCGCGGAGGATGCCCTCGAATGCATCGCCGTGGCGAACCGTGCCATTGAAGGTCGGCTCGAACCCCTTGAAATCCGGGAATCGCCGCTGGTGGTTCTGGCCAATCAAATCGTTGCCTTATGCAATGAATATGCACAACTCAACAAGTCATGGTGCCGAAGCATCTTGCAGCGGAGCGGCGCCTTTGCCCAATTGGACGACGGGTTGTTTGAGGCCACATGGGAGGCATTGCTGGATGTGCGCACGCTGTATGCAGATGACGAGACCGGCAAGTTGCAGCGTTCGGGACGGGCACGCAATCACTTCATCACGCACATTGGCTTGATTCCCGACGAGAAGAGCTACCGGGTACTTGACGCAGCCACGAAGCGAAGCATTGGCGCGGTGGACGACGCGTTTGTGGCCGCCAGCCTTCACCCCGGTGCGTCGTTCATCATGGGCGGTCGCAGCTGGGACGTCGTGGAAGTGGACAGCGAACATGCCCTTGTTCGAGTGGCCCCCGCTCGCCATCTGGGCGCGGTGCCGGATTGGACGGGAAGCCAACTGCCCGTCAGCTTTGCCGTGGCGCGGGAAGCGGCACGCTTGCGGGCGACCTTGCTGGATTCCCCCGATGCGCTGGCCTGTTCCGTTGCCCCGCACGCCCTCGCCGAAGCGATTGCGCCCCTGCGGGCCCAGCAAGCCGCTGGCCTGGCGCTGCCGACGGACCGCGTCGTCACGGTCGAGCACGGGGGCCGCGAGGTGGTTGTGAACGTGGCGCTGGGCTCGCGAGGCAATGAAACGCTAGGCCGCATCACCCAAGGCCTGCTCGCGCAGCGGCTCGGCGTGTCCATTGGCATGCAATCCGATGCGTATCGCTTGCAACTGCGGTTCCCCGACCGCATGGAAGAATTGCGGCTGGAAGAATTGTGGATGGACTTGGATGCCGACAACCTGGATTTGCTCATGGCCGCCTTGTTGCGCGATGCGCCGTCGCTGCGGCACCATGTTGTGCACGTCGCCAAGCACTTCGGGGCCTTGCCAAGGGACTTGGATCCCAATCGGTTTTCGCAAGCAAAACTGGATGCGCTGCTGGGTCACGTTGCTCTTCACGAGGAGTCCATGGCGCGGTTGGTTCACGACCGTCTGGACCTGGAGGCAGTGGCATGGTTCGTGCGGGGGTTGCAAACAAACGAGGTTGACGTGATTCACCAAGCCATGGGTCCCATGAGCCGCCTCGGGCAGGATGCCGCGCGCCGAATGATTCAAGCAACCAACGACGAGCGCTTGTTGGCACAAGTTCGCAAGCGGGTCGAAGATTCGGACGTGATGCTGGTTTGCACACAATGCCGAAACCATTGGCAAAGCCAAGTGCATATGCTGCCGCGTCGCCTCCACTGCCGCCGCTGCAGCAGCAATCAGGTTGCTTGCTTGCGCCCATGGCACGCCGACCAGCTCCATGTACTGGACAAAGGATCGCTGACGGCGGACGAACGCAAACAACGGGACGGCTTCATTCGCAACGGGCAATTGGTGGCCAGTTTCGGCCCTGTTGCATGCCGTGCGTTGGTGGGTCGTGGCATCGGGCCGTCCGTGGCTGCACGCATCATCCAAAAAACGGCGGACATGGAGTCCCCCCTGTTCTGGCGTGAAATCCTGCAGGCTGAATTGGACTTCGCGCGCACCAGCGCCTATTGGCGAACGTAGCGCATTGGCACCACAAGTCCTTAGAGCCGTGGCCCGCGTGGAGAGGCGTGGGCATTCGCGACGCGTTCGAAACCGAAGTTGGATTGGTGCTGGCCACCACGCTGCACACTCTCGGAGCCATTGGCATCGTCGCGGGTTTGATTTTGTTCCTGGTTCGCGCCCGGCGCATTGGGCAAGGCCTCCCCACGGGAAACTTGCCCAGCACGACGGCATGGGTCATCTGGGCCGCCATTGCAGCCAATCTCATTGGAGGGTTCATGCGAACGTACCTTCCCGGCCACCCCACCATGGTGGACATCGGCCACAGCGACTGGGTGCAAGTCATGCTCCTCAAGCATGCATTCATTTTCGCCTCCATGGGCGCGCTGCTGCATTTGCATTACATGGTGGCTCCTTGGCTGGCCAAGCGCGCCGACCACGGCGCCGTGGAGACGAGGGTTCCGACGGCCCAGGCCATCAGCGTATTCATCGTCATCCTGAGCGTCCTGGTGGCCTCGGTGCTCGGGGGCTTTGCCCAAATCACGCCGCTCGGAGAAGGGCACGACGGTGGCCAGGACGACACGCCGCCGCGGGTAATCATTGACGAAACCGATGACGCTCGCGTCTTCAGTGCGTCCTCCTCGTTGACCAGCACCCCCATTGCCCCGCAAACTGACCGTGGCACATTCCAAGTCCGCAACGACGTCGTGGGGCTCGGCGTGACGTTCGTGCACGACACCCAAAGCAATGCAGAATTGTCTCTGACCCTGCGGGACCCCCAGGGCAATGAGCACGCGTTTGCCAATGGGGCCACGGGCCAGCTGACGGCGCTGGCCGGGGTTTGGGCCTATGAAGTCAGCAGCACCCTCGCCATCAATGTGGCATGGACCCTGGATGTCACCATGGACCTGCCCGATGGCGAGCGCTCCGCTCTGGCCGAACGGTTCACCGTGCCGGCCGGGAGTTTCTTCGAAATCAATACCCAGATGCCGGAGGGGGGAACCTTCTGCTGGGACTGGACCTCGAATGCGGAATTGGTGTTTGATGTGCACAGCCACTTTGATGGCGAAGTGCAGTACTACCTGGAACGCAGCAGCGACGGCGAATACGATTGCTTCACCAACGAGCGCGAGGGCGGGTACTCACTGCTGTGGGCCAACGAAGGTGGAGCGCCGGCCATCTTGGACTACCGCGTCTGGGGCGACTTCATTGTGGACTCGTACTTCCCGCCACGCGGCTAAGGATTTCCTGCGCCACGGGCACGAGTGAAGCGGGCCGGCCCAGGTCAACGTCGGCTTGGCCAGCCACGCCGTCGTCCGCGTGCACGGCGATTCCCAGGGCGCCCGCATTCCAAACGGGCACGTCGTTGCTGCCGTTGCCAACGTGGCAAACGCTTGCTGGGTCCAAGCCCGAACGGCGCAAATTGGCCAACTTGTCTTCTTGGAAGTCAATGGAGGCCGGGCGGCCTTCCTTGATTTCCACGGGACTGCTGATGGCCGGAGACAACCCCCAACGCGAGCCGAAGTCCGTGATGATGCTGGGCTGATCAGTCAGCATGCGGACGTCCAAGCCGGCATCGCGCAACAAGGACACCCCTTCGCGGATGCCTTCCATCCAGTTGGCCTTGCGCAGCGCGCGATGCACGTCTTGCAGGCTTAATTCGCGCGCCCATGCCCATTGCTCCATGAAGCACTCCCGCAGTGAAATTTCGCCGGCAAAGTAGCGCGCGTCCGATGCAAGCACATCGTCTTCACGGCCGTTTTGCCGCAAAATTTCCAGCAGCGCAGTTGTGCCGGGAAGCAACGTCCCGTCCAGGTCCAAGGTCACGACGTCGCGCTTCACGCCGCCGCCTCCAAGTCAAAGCAGTAGTGGCTTTCGGTTGCGGAGTAGTTGCGCACGTGGCGCGTGTTGCGCAGCGCCCCCACCAGGGTTTCCAGCGCCGCGCTGCGTGCCTCCAATTCCGCATTGGGAAGAATCTCGTGGTGGTGAATGATGCCGCCGGGCGCCACCAATTCGCAGGCAACTTTCAGGAAATCCTTCGCACCGTGGGGCAGGTTCATGACCACCCGGTCGGCGGGCTCCAACTCGGTGGCGACTTGTCGCGCGTCGCCGCAACGGACATCCAATTCAACGCGGTTCGCAGCGGCATTTTGGCGTGCCAGTTCTGCCGCGGCGGGATTCAAATCAACGCTGGTGACCTGGGCCCCCGCCTTCGCTGCCTGAACCCCTAGCGGGGCCACGCCTCCGAACAAGTCCACCAAGTACTCGCCGGGCGCCACCAGTTCGGTGATGCGGCCGCGCTCGTCGGCCAGGCGCGGCGAAAAGTAGGCGGCCCCCACGTCCACGTGCAGAGTGACCCCGTTTTCTTGAACCTGGGTCGCAGAGCCCCCGGTCCCGGCGATGCGTTCCAATTCCCGAACACGGAATTGGCCTTTGACGCCGTGATCGTGAAAGACCGCCCGCGCGGAGACGAAATCCTGGAGCGCGGAAGCGATGGCGTGCCGCTCGCCCCACAATTCCTTTGGAATTTTGACCACGGCAATGTCCCCCAACGCTTCGAAGGCCCGGGGGGCCACCTCTCGCAGATGGGGCGGCAACAACTCGTGGTACGATGCGGCCGCCAAGGAGCGGGCTTCGAAATCATACACGGCGGTCCCGTCGGTGGTGGGAAAGACAATGGTCGTCTCCTTTCGCAGGGGCCGCAAGTCCTTCCGAAGCTTGCCATCCGCTTGCAGGCGGCGGCGCGTGGCTTCGGCTTCGGCGAGGGGCACTTGCACGCCAGCCGAGGACACCACAATCTGGCCAGAAGGGGTCAGGGCAAAAAGGGGGCGGCTGGTGGACCCATCGTGGCGCTCCACCTCGTGGGCCTCGGATTGCATGACGCAACGGACATCACCGTCAAGGGCTTGGAGCGTGTGCGAGGCGCCGACAAGGTCTACGCGGAATTCTACACCGCCTTTTTGCGCGGCACCAGCCATGATGAGCTGGAGGAGTTCCTGAAGGTCTCCATCGAGGTGCTGGACCGGGAAGGGGTTGAATCGGGCGCCAAGGAGTTGGTGCGACGCGCCGAGCACGAAGAGGTGGTCTTGCTGACGGCCGGCGACCCACTGGCCGCAACCACCCATGCCGACTTGATGGTTCGTTGCCGGCAACAAGGGGTTCCGGTGCACGTGGTTCATGCCCCCAGCATTTACTCGGCCGCGCCCGGCCTCGTCGGATTGCAGCATTACAAGTTCGGCAAAACCACGACGTTGGTTCGTCCGGAAGACAATTGGGTGCCAACGAGTCCGTTTGACGCGATTGCAGAAAACCACGCCGCCGGCCTGCACACGTTGGTGCTGCTTGACATCAAGGCCGACGAAGAGTACTACATGCACGCCAGCGAGGGGTTCGCGATTCTTCTGGACTTGGCGCAGCGAACCGGCAACCACTGGTTCAATGAAGGAACTCCTGCGGGCATCGTTGCTCGCGCGGGCGCCATGAACCCTACGGTGGTTACTGGTGCCGTGGGGGCATTGCGCGAAGCGGATGTGGGCCCGCCGCTGCACTGCATCATCATTCCGGGTGACATGCAGGTCGTGGAACAAGAGGTGTGGGACACTCTGGCGATTCCACCAGCAGCCTCAAGTGGCTGAATTCTGCGTCAGGTTTGATGCAACGCAAAGCGCTCGCGGCATGGATTCTGCTGGCGTTGGCGCTGTTGTTTGGATTTCTGGGAAGGGGGCTGGAGGCCGACCCGTTGTACTTGTTGTCGGGAATCTGCTTTCTGTCGGCCGCCGGAATCGCGGTGTCGTTTCTGCCGGTTTGGAGTCGCTTGCGCGAGCGCGTGCCCGTCATGCCGGGGCTGTTTCCGCGCCTTCACGGGAGGCGCTGGGACCCCGCAACCGGGCGGCCGGTGCGCCGCCGAAGCAAGTAGCAACCATCTTGTAGGCACCAACCCGCTTCCACGCGGGGCTGGCACCTTCTGGTAACCATTCGAACCATTGACGACCGCAAGGTCCACTTGCTGACGCGCGGCAACGTGGACGGCATTGTGTCGGCTGCATTGTGGCTGCACAAGGAGCCCAATTTGCGCGTGTCGTTCGTACCAAGTGGCGATGTTGCGGTGGATGTCATGCGCCGGGACATCAGCTCCGAGCGCTTCATTTTGGTCGATTTGGGCTTGACGCCGCGCCTCATCAAGACCTTCCACGACAAGGCCAAGCTGCCGCAAGAAATCCTCTACCTTGACCACCATCAAGGCAGCTTGGAACAAGCGGATCAATTGCCGGCGTCCATTGATGCAACCATTCGTACGGACCTGTCCGCGGCGGGAGTTGTCTTTGACCACTTGGGACTCGACGCCCAGCATGAGCACCTGGTGGCCTTGGCCGACCACGTTGAATTCATGCCAACCCGGCGGCTGGAAAACGTCCTGGAGCGCGTGGGCCACGAGAAGTTGCTTGAGGAGGCGCGGGTGTTGGATTTTGCTTGGCGGCAGAAGGTGGAAGATGACCGATTCCGGTACTATGCCGCCCGCCGCTTGGCCGAAGGCCGCTGGCCCAGCGACGTCTCGGAGGTGCGGGGCCGCTATTTGCAGATGGTCAACGAACGCCGGTGGGAGAAGGCCCTTGATCGCGTCCGCGAACGCATCCAACTCAAACATGAGGTGGCGTTGCTTCAGTTCGGCCGTCGCAAGCCGAGCCTGTTTGGGTTTGGAGCGCGGGCGGTTTCGGAAGTGGCGCGCCAATCCGGAGCCAAAGTGGCGGTTCTGGTCAACCGGCGCCCCCATGAAGCCAGCTTGAGTCTCCGCCGAACCAACGAAAGCAGCTTGGATTTGGGGGCCTTCGCCCGGGACTTCACGCAAATTCACGGCATTGTGGGGGGCGGCCACCCCCACGCGGCGGGCGCCAAGATTCCGGCCGCCTCCGTGCGGGACCTCATGCACGAGTTGTACTGCCTGGCCTAAAGCGTCCAGCGCAGAAGGCGACGCTCCGTGCTCCGGCCGCTTTTGAGCCAGTACACCACGACGGCCCATTGCACGATGGGCAAACCGCCGGCCAAGACGTAGAACCACCAGCCGTTGCGCTTGCGCCAGAATGCATCCACGCCGCAGAAGGCCGCCAGGCCGAAGCTGGCGCTGTGCGTCAGTCGTGCGGCGGGGGCAACCAGGGCCCACCAATCATCGCCGCGCAGGTACGTGGCGGTCCACGCGAACGTGATGAACATGAAGGTCAGCAGGCCGACCACGAGGCCGACCACCAACAAATCCCCGCGCACCGCCTCATCGTCCATGGGGGGTTCCGGGGTCACAAGAGCAGGGAGGAAGGGGAGGAAGGAAAGCCGTTTGGCTTATTGGAAGTGGCTGTCGAATTCGCCGGCGTCGAAGCGTGCAATGGCCTTGCGCGCGTCTTGGCCTTCGAACGTGACACCCATGCTGGTGCACGTTCCTGCGATTTCCTTGACCTTGTTCTTGAGGTCGGCGCCCATGAGGTCGTCGAACTTCATCTTGGCAATGCTGATTGCCACGGGGACGGTCAAGTCAGCGACGAAGTCCTTGCGGGGGTTGCCGGAACCCTTCTGGATTCCCAGCTTGTCCTTGATCAAAGCGGTCGCCGGGGGCGTGCCCACTTTGATGGTGAAGTCCTTCTTGTCGCCGATTTTGATTTCGACGGGCACTTGCATGCCGTCGAATTCAGCGGTCTTCTGGTTGATTGCTTGCACAACTTCGCCGATGTTGATGCCGGTGGGGCCCAGGGCGGGACCGAGGGGTCCTGCGTTGGCCTTGCCGCCGTCAACCATGACGGAAATGGTTTCTCCCATGTTTGATGTCTCCTACCCTGACCTCTTTCGAGGGGTCCTGTTACGACGCGCCAGGCACGCCGAGGGATGAAGGGCAATTTCCAGTCGAGCCGTTCGGGTATTTGAGGGTGGCGGGCTCCGAAGTTACCTTGGCGCAGCGGCGGTGGGATTGGGGCCATCCATGGCCACCAATTGGATGCGGTAGTTTGCCCCGGACATGGTCACTCCAATGCCGGCGAGCGGGGGGCCTGCGGGCGCCGCCATCACCTGCGTGGCCGGCACCCATGCTCCCGTGCCAATGGCCATGGTTCGAGGGCCCAATTGCACTTTGAGCAAGGAAACATTCGTGCCTTCGCCGTGCCACAGCCATCCGTGGCCGGCTTCCTCTTCGGATGGCGAGGCAACAGCGACATCCAATTGCGTTGTCGATTCGCCATGGTTGGCGCGGAAATGGCCGGCATTGCCCGCAGGAGCTTCCACAAATTCGTGCTGGACTTGGCGCAGCGCCTGGATGGGGATGCCGTTGGCTTCGTACCAGGGGGTCCCCGACGGCAACGAAAGCATGCCAATGAGGTAGGCTTGGACCTCCGCCGCCGCATCGTGCCATTCGGCCGGGGGGACCACGGAGTGCATCATGAACACGTCCAATTCGTCGCCGCACGAGGCCGCGATGACAACAAACTCAACGAGTGTCCCTGCCGAATCCACGCTGACGTAGGAAAAGCCCGGCGGAAGGGGCGTGGCCTCTTGCCGGGGGACCGGAAGAATGGTGATGATTTCTTGGCAGGATTCCAGCAACCGCGGTTCGGTCCCTGGCATTGCGAACTTCAATTCCGGGGAGGTTTCGCTTGGGGCCGCCGGGCCGATGCAGCCCGCCAGAAGCAACAGTGCAAGGGGCGCTGCCCACCGCATGCGCGAGCAGAGCGCGCCCGATTCTTGAGCATTGGCTGGACGAAGCATGGCGTGGGACACCTCGCAACAACACTCATATCTGGGACCCAAGTCGGCCGCCCCTGATGGCAGCGCAGAACGTGACGCCCACCCGCAGTGAGCTCATCAACGTCAAGCGCAAGATTGCTCTCTCGAAGAGTGGCTACAACCTCCTCAAGCGCAAGCGCGACGGGTTGATGCACGAAATCTTCGAGATCATCCCCAAGGTCAAAACCATCCGCACCGACTTGGTGCAGCGGTACATCGACGCCAAGGAAGCCATCAGCGTTGCCAGCGCCGTCGAGGGCACCTTGACCGTGAAATCCGTGGCCAACACGGTGAGCAAGCCCCCGAAGGTGGCCCTGTCCGAGAACAACATCATGGGCGTGCGGGTGCCCAAGATTGAGGCCGACGGCGTGCGCCGCGACCTCGTGGACCGCGGTTACGGTTTCATCGGCACCAGTGCCCCCATCGACGAGGCGGTCACTGCCTACGAGGAACTGGTTGAGCAAATCATCATCGCGGCGGAGTACGAAACCGCCATCAAGCGCCTTCTCGACGAAGTGGAGAAGACCAAGCGCCGTGTGAACGCCCTGGAGTTCAAGGTCATCCCCGAGCTCGAGGAAGTCAAGACGTTCATCGCCTTCCGCCTGGAAGAGATGGAGCGCGAGGGCTTGTTCACCATGAAGCGCATCAAGGCGAAGTCGGAAGCCGAGGCGGCCGCCTCGGCGAAGGCTGCGTAAAACCGTCCGTTGAAGGTTCGGCCAAGAACCCTATATTCAGCGAAGGCTCGTTCTGGCCATGGACTTGGTTGCCAAGCACGTCAAAGGTGTTCGCACGAGTTTCTACTTCGGAATCGCTGCTTCAGTAGTTTTCTTCGTTCTCGCCATTCTTGAGCTGGCCTTGCGCGGGGACTCGGTCACGGCGTATGCCGCGGCGGCTGCCGTGATTGCGTCCGTCAGTCTGGCGTTCCACGCAGCGGCCAAGGGCGCATTGACCGAATTGGGCGCGTGGAATTGATTTCGACGTTGCCGTGCAAAGCAAGATAGTGGGGGGCCACTCTCCTGCATCATGGCCCGGAAGGCGTCCCGGATTCAGATGAGTGGTCACGATGTGGCCTGTCCGGTTTGCGGCAAGGATACGTTTTGGCACCGCTACACCAAACTCAACACCACGGGCATGAGCCTGTTGGGGCTTGATTGGGCCAACCGCGACGCGTTGAATCTGGTGTGCGCGACGTGCGAACACATGATCTGGTTCCACTCGGAACGCGGCCTTGTTCTCTTGGACGATTAGGCCGCCATCGTCAGAAGGGATTCGCCTTCCGGGGTGAGGGCCAGTTGCCGGCCCCGGGTGATGATGCCCTGATTGCGCAGCTTGCCCAAGTGGTAGCTCACGGTGGCGTTGGAGAGCCCGGTTTGGGCGGCGATGTCCGCGCATTGAATTCCGGGGCGGCCCACGATGGAGTCCAGGACCCGGCGCGTGCTGGGGGCCCGCAAAAGCGAGGTGGCGGCCATCACGCGGCGGTCCACGGCGCCCTTCGCGAAGAAGGAGGTGCTGCCCTTGTCCGTTTGGCGGACAACCAAGCCGCCGGCCTCCAGCTTGCGCAAATGGTGGTCCAGCGAACCGCGCCCGGAGCCAACGGCCCGGCTGAGTTCTTGGAAATGAATGCCCGGGTCGGCGCCGATGGCGTCATGGATGGCGCGTCGGCGGGGGTGGCGCAGCAGGTCATCGTCCTTGATGCGGGTGAACATGCCGATGCCGCCCACTTTGAGCATGGGCCAGAAGTAGTAGAGCAAGCCACCGAAGACGGCCACGAAGCCGAGGGAAACGGCGGCGGCGGCCGGCGGGGGCGCCCACAGACTGGAGCCCGAGGACGAGGTGGCTTCGGGCGTTGTTCCGGCATTGTTGTTGTTGACCGGCAGCAGGCCGTCTTGGCCCTTCTCGCCTTCGAAGGTCCACGTGTGCGAAAGGTAGCCGTGTTGGTTGAAGAAAACCATGTACTGGTGGAACGGCGGGGCACCTTGGGTGCCGAATTGCATCCCGTTGGACGGCAACAATTCGCGACCGGCGCGTACGGCGGTGGTCACATCGGTGCAACCGTCGTTTTCGCAATGGGTGTAGAATCCCCAGATATTGGGCTCGCCAACGCCCGGGTAGGCGGTCGCGCGGTCCAAGGCTTCGCGGACGCTTGCGATGGAGCTGGGCAAGCGACTTTGGGGTGGGAAATGCACGCCCGCTTCGTACGATACACCGCTGACGCTGTATTGCTCGGTGCCTTGCCAGTCCAACTCAACGGTGGCCAACTTGGCCGGTGATTCTTGGCGAATCATCTTGCCCATATCCCGTTCGCCATCGGTGGCAAAGAGGGTCCAGTACAGGATTTCGTTGCCGTCGCTGTCCTGGATGGAATTCTTCCAAGCGCCACCAATGTAGGCGCCGGGCCGCTGCATGAAGTCGGAGAGGCGCGGGGATTGGGTGTCCTGCATGGCGGCTTGGTAGGCCTTGCCAAGGGTGAATCCGGTCAAGCCGGTTTCATCAATTTGCAAGATGGGCACACGTGGAACCAGGTCCACAGGCTGACCTGCGGCGCGGGGCATGCGGGCGGGGTAATCCAAGTCGCCCGGGGTGTAGTCGCGCAGCTCAATTTCGAAGTGGCGCGCCAGGGCGTACGCTTCCGAGAGGTACTCGGAGAAGGGCACATCCATTTTGACGGGGAAGGGGAAGCCGGTTGCGTAGGTGATGCGGAATCCGGTTTCCGGTGCTTCGTAGACGACGGCGTCGCGGCCCTTCCAGGTGGTCTCGTCCACGAGCTTGTACGGGGTGGTTTGTTCATCGTCGATGGTGCGGACGTCCCGGCAGTAACCGGTGACTTCCATGGTCTTGGGCGGTATGTCGGCACCATGCAAATCGGTCAGTGCCCCGCACATGCCGACGGGTCCGTTGGCAGACCGGTAGGTGGTGTACGTGTCGGACGCATGGCGCTGGCTCAAACAGCCGCCATTGATGCACATGAATTGCTGGCCGTATTCGACGTAGCCCTCGTATTGGTACTCGTCGAGGTACGCGGTGCGGCTGGCAATCTCGTGGTACGTCCGTCGGTCGAACGTCATCTGGTATTTGCTGCCCTCGCGGAAACGCAGCGTGAAATCCATGGGCGCAAACTGGGCAGTTGTTCCGGTTTCATCGGGCATTTCGACCTCGTCGCGCCAGGCGACGCGGGCCCAATTGAACAGGACTTGACCTTGGGCCAATTCTTCGTCATCAATGACCTCCCGGATGGTGTACGATGCGGCATCGCCCGCCTTGGGCAGGGGCACGATGACATCGTGTTCCGTCGTGGCCGTGGCAAAGCCGGAAACCCCGGAGAAGACCAGCGCCAAGACGCCGAACACTGCAAATGAACCAAGCAACCGCTTTCCGTCCATGTCCAGAAGGCACTCGCCGGTGCACATAAGCAGAGTGGGACACTTTTCGACCAATATTCAACGGATTTTCGAAGATTCAAGCGGGTTGGTGGGGGCCGTGGCGGGCCCGGAACGAAACCGCCACTTCCGCCGCGACCACCCATGCATTGAGCGGGTCAGGCCAAATGGAGACCGTGTTGGGCGCAGCGTGGGACCATTCGGGGCCCCAATCGCCGCGCGGGAAGGCACCAATGATGGCGGTCAAGTCCCCGCGACGGGCCTGGTCCACCAGCTGCAGTGGCGTCGCCATGGCTCCGTTCTCATCAAGACGGAACACCGGGCCCTTGGCGAACGATTCCAGCACCTGTTCGGCGCTGCGTTTTCCCTCGGACCAGATCAGGGGG
>JBFJWV010000002.1:0-17691 GCA_041623515.1 Thermoplasmatota archaeon
CACATGGTACTTTCCGGACTCGGCGAATCGGCTGTCCAAACGGTCCAGCCACAGCCAGTCATCCGGGGTCTCATTGGCCCGGGCGGGCTGGACGGTGTCCGCGGTGAGGTTCTTGGCCTTCAGGATGGTCGGGTACATGGCGCCCACGTCCGCTTCGACCACGTGGAACCAAGGTACGAATTGGCTTTGCAAATCGCTGTCGGGCTTCAGGGTGAGGCCGCCGACGATGTCATAGCCAGTGGCTTCCGAGGAGCTTGGGTCCGGGTCCGCCATGACGCTTGGGTGCTCCAGCCAGAACGGCATTTCGGGCCCCTGTTTCGCGATGCGGTTGAATTCCTTGTAGCGGCTTCCTTGCGCTTCCGTTTCGCCTAAATCGAGGGCGGCTTGGGCCACTTCTTCCCGGGTCGGGAAAGGCGTGTCGGGCAGCAGCCGCTGGGCGGTGCGGCACACCTGCAACGCGCGGCACGTGGCGGGCATGATGCGGCGTTGCCGCCGCGCGCGCAGGAATGCCATGTGGTCCCACATCTTCGTGTTTCCACCCGTGAGCAATTCGTCCATGGGCAAGTTGACCGTGAACGCCAATGGCAGAGCTTGGGCGACCAGGGTTTGGGTGATGCCCACTTGCTCGTGGATGTCGTGGCGGTTGTATTCCAGGGTCTTGGCATCCAGCTTCATGTCGGCGGCGTCCATGTAGACCCGGTCCGCCACGTCGATGCCAAGCCACGGGGCGAGGCCCTTGAGTGTGAAGTCGTCGTGGAAGAAGAAGAACTTCCGTGCTGCGTGGAAAGTGTCCAGGGTCACCGGGTGCCACACGGCGATGTCGCTGCTGGTTCCGAAGTGGAAGCTTCGGTCGGGGCGGCTGTACACCTGCGTGAATTCCTGGAACCAATCCCGCATTCCGGGGCTCAGGTTGGCGTCCTTGCCGTCGCGTTTGAGGAAATCCACCATCCGGTCGTGGATTTGCTTGTTGTCGAACCCGAGAACATTGTGGCCCGCGATCACGTCGTGTTTGGGAACAACGTCTTTCGTGAACTGCTGCAAGATGTCCAGTTCTTCATCCATGTTGCGTGCCGTGAGCTGGGTAACGTCCAGGTCCCAGTCAGTCGGCAAATCACGAAACGCAAACCCGAGCTCCTCCGTTTCCAGATCCTTGTGCGCTTCGTACTGGACGTTGAAGTCCGCGTACCCGATGACATCCACCGGGACGTCGCGCTTGCCGTCTTCCCACTGGGTGGTTTCGATGTCATAGGTGAGGATGGACAAATCGTTCGGCTTGCCCTTCGTATCGAACAACCACCAATCCTTTTCGGCGCCCAAATCGGCCAGGGCGCGTTCCCGGTACGGAATGTCGTGTTCGGCGGTGTAGAAGCCGTGGCGGTGGAACAAGGCGTCGGAGATTTCGGGGATGGAATAGCTGCGCTTCGCCGCCACGGGAATGACGTCGCGGCTGCCGCTGGGGTCCCAGAACGATTGGTAATTCAGCGGCTCGCGAACTTCGGACACTTTGCCCAGGGGGTCATCGTCGCCTGCTTCGGCCACCAAACCGGCAAGGCGGTCGAGGGCCGTTTGGATGTCTTCCGCCGGGTCGCGGGGCCACGCCAAACAGGCCGCTTCGTGGTGCTTGCTGATGGGTTCGGGCGCCTTTCCTTGCCAGAAGAGATGTTGGTTGGACAGGTTCAGGAGCACCGACACAAGTGGCGCCACCGCGCGGTAGGATAAGGGGGTTGCCGGCACCGCCGCGCAACGTTCCAGCCACGCCTGCGACAGGATGGCTGGGTGCAAACGGACCGGGGTCGCGCCGTGCGCCGGTCGCGCCTTTCGAATGGCCCTAATCTGAGCTTTCGTCGGGGTTTTCGCCGCCCAAGCGGCCGCGTGCGGGCACAAACAGACAGGGCCCCATCTCGTCCTTTTGCCACATCTTGCCCACCTTGCGCAGGACGGTGAGCATGGATTGGGTGCTCCCGACGGGAGCCACAATGTGGCCCGTTTTTGCCATCTGTTCCAGCAAAGCGTCGGGAACGGTAGGGATCGCGCAGGTCACCAAAATGGCGTCGTACGGCGCATTGCGGGGGTAGCCGTCGAAGCCGTCGCCGGTCACCACTTCCACCTTGGAGTCGATTTCAGCGAGTCGCTCGCGGGCGGCTTCCGCCAATTCCGGAACGTACTCAATCGTGGTCACATGGCCTTTGGGCCCCACCATTTCGGCCAAAACCGCAGCGTGGTAGCCCCGGCCGCCACCAATTTCCAGCACGCGGTCGCCGGGTTCGAGCATGAGGGCGCTCGTCATCATGGCAACCATGTGGGGGGCGCTGATGGTTTGCCCATTGCCCACGGGCAAGGGCTTGTCTTGGTAGGCGCGGTCGGCCAGTTCGTCGGGGACAAACAGGTGCCGGGGGACGGCCAACATGGCTTCCTCAACGCGGGGATCGTTGAGGTGTCCGTTCACTTCCAGTTCGGCGATGAGGGCTTCCCTCTCTTCAAACCGGTCTTCAAGAATGGACGCCATTCAACATGGAAGTTTGATTTTCCCGCTTTAGTAGCTTGCCGCAAACGGCCGTTATGCAGCCAACATTTTGGTGACTTTGTCCTCAACCACATGGGCTGGGGCGTCGGGGATGCTGATGTGCTGGGTGGTGCCCGCCTGTCCCTTGCCGCTTAAGCGGGCCAGAATCATACCGGCGTCCTGCAATTGCTTGAGGTACTTCCAGAACATGGTGTGGCCTCGCGCTTCTTCGTCGAACTCTTCGCACACCACGCGGTACATTTCCTCGACGGCTCCTGTGGTGGCGTAGGCGGCCTCGTCGCGGCGCAGGCGTCGCGCCAAGGAGAGAAGAACAATCTGGGGGTGTTTGGCCAATGCTTGCAGCTTGGTTTCCGTGATGTGGCTGCTGACGTCCCCTTTGGCCGTGCGCACATCTTCGGCGGTCACCAAATTGCGGTGTTCATCATCGGCGTTCAAGCCCGCTTTCCATAGAATTTCAATGGCCAAGCGCGCGTTGCCTTCTTCGGCGGCAATGTCTGCAATGAGGCATGCTGAATCATCGTCGACGGTGCCTGGCTGGAAGGCCAAGTCCACACGTTGCCGGATGATGGCCTCCAAGGCCGGGCTGCCGTAGGGGTCCACGTTGACGACGTTCTTCTTGAAGGTGGAAAGGGCCGCTTCATCCATTTGTGCCAGCACATCGTGTTGGCTGATGAGGATCAAACTGACGCCGACCCAACCGGGCCCGGATTCATCGTTGAAGCGGGTCAAGTCATACACTAGGTCGCTGCCATCGGCGCGCAGCAACGCATCCACTTCGTCAAGAATCACCAGCAAGTGGGCGTCGCGGCGTTCCAGGTGTTTGCGCAAATCCCGTTGCATTTCCCCCACGCCGAAGCCTCGCTCTGGGTAATGGGGTTCGAAGTGGTTGAGAATGCCCAGCATGGCAAGGCCACTGGTTTTGCGGCGTCGGCAGTTGACATGGACCACTTCCAGGTTTTTTCCGGAGCGGCGCAAGTGCGTCGAAAAGTCGTCGCCGAAGCGTTTGGCCAGCGCTGTTTTTCCGGTGCCGACGGGGCCTTGGATGAGCAAGTTTTCTCGTTGGGCCCCTTGTGCGAGGCCCTTGAACACGCGCGTGATGGCGCGCAGTTCATCGTCACGGTGAGGCAGGTCGCTGGGGACGTAGTCGAAGTCCAATTTGGCCAAGTCGCGGAAGACCGTGGGCCCTCCGAGCTCAGACTCGACAATACTCATCGTGGACATGGACTGTTGACGAGGGATATGAGGGGAATAGTTCGGGCGTGGGGGTGGGTGAACCTACTCGGGCCGTGAACCGCTTATGAAGTGCCGGCCATGGCCGGTCGTGCCTGGCCGCAGCACGCAAGCCGTTCATGCCGGCGAATCGCCGGACCCGCGCCACGGTGGCGTCAACACGCCCGTGGTGCATTCCACCACGTACCGCTACCCCGAGGATGCCCATGGCCAGCCGGCCACCCACATCTACACGCGGTACAGCAACCCCACCACGGAAGCCGTGGAATCCAAACTGGCCGCCCTGGAGGGCGCCGACGGCGCGCTGCTGTTTGCCAGTGGCATGGCCGCCACCCATGCCGCCATTCTGGCGCTCATGCCGGAACCCGGAGTCATTGCGCACCAACAGGGCATCTACGGAGGAACCACTGCCCTGTTCAACGACGTGCTGGCGCCCCAAGGGTACACCTTCGTTGTCCTCGACGCCGTGGACCCCGTGATTCCCGACGATGCGCAACTGGTCTGGATGGAATCCATCACGAATCCCCTCCTGCGCGTGGCCGACGTTGCCCTGTGGGCCGAACGCGCCCACGATGTGGGAGCCCGGCTCATCGTGGACGCCACGTTTGCAACTCCCTGCGTGCATCGTCCCTTGGAACATGGCGCGGACTTGGTCATGCATTCCGCCAGCAAGTACCTCAACGGCCACTCGGACGTCACCGCAGGGGTTCTGGCGTTTCAGAATGCGGACCGGGACGCCCTGTGGCACGCCCGACGCAACCTGGGCGCAACACTGGATCCTGCGGCGGCATCGCTTTTGGGCCGGGGCATGAAGACCCTGGCTGTTCGTCTTGAGCGCCACCAAGAAAACGCCATGCGCATTGCCACCGAACTGGCCAACATCCCCTCCGTTGCCGCGGTCCACTACCCGGGTCTTTCCAGCCACCCAGACCACGCCACCGCCGCGCGCGTCTTCGATGGGTACGGCGGTGTGGTAACGTTTGACGTGGGCAGCCACGAAGCGGCCAAGGCCTTCCGGCAACGCATCCAAGTCATCGTTCCCGCCGCCAGCCTAGGAGGTGTGGAAAGCCTCGCCAGCTTGCCGATGGAAACCAGCCATGCCTACGCCACCCCCGATCAACGGCGCACCGAAGGCATCGCCGATGGCCTGGTCCGCCTCAGCGTCGGCATCGAAGACGCCGACGACCTCATCGCGGACATCCGGGGGGCCCTGGATGGCTGAGGACCTTTCGTCCGAAGACCGCACCTACGCCATGGCACTCCACCTCAGCGGCCTCGCCTCCCTCTTCATTGGCCTGGCCTTCCTGGGGCCGCTGGTCATGTGGCTCATTCGCAAGGACGAATCCGAATTCGTGGATGCGCACGGCAAAGCCGCGTTGAACTTCCACCTGTCCATTCTGTTGTGGCAGTTCCTCAGCATCATGCTCATCTTGACCATCGTTGGCGCACTCATTGGAATTCCCGCCTTGATTGCCTTGGGCGCCATACAAATTCTGTTCGCCATCATCTCCACCGTCCGCGCCGCCAACGGAGACGTACCCATGTATCCTCTGTCGTTGCCGCTGATTCGGTAGGGCAGATTCAAGAGGGGCGCGTCTGCTTGCCATGCATGGCAGACGACTCCAAGCTTCTCGCTGCGCTCGCCCATGGCCTCGGCTTCATCTTGATGGCCATTCCCGCGCTCATCATCTGGCTCATCAAGAAGGACGACGATGCCTTTGTCGATGCCCATTGCAGACAGGCCTTGAACTTCCAAATCACGATGTTCATTGCCATCACCGTTTCGTCGATTCTCACCATTGTGTTGATTGGGTTCCTGTTGCTGCCCATCATTGGGATTCTGTTCATCGTGTTCACCATCCTGGCCATCATCAAGGCCGCCGGTGGCGAAGAATACCAATACCCGAAGTGGACCGCGATTCCCATCTTCAAGTGATTCGGGTCCCGGCCCTTTTTCCCCTTCTCCTTCCTGGCGCGTCTCGTGTCTGGAGCCAGCTTGATTGTTGACGTGGTGCGAACGGTCGTCCCGGACGCGGATGTTCACCCCATTGACCTCAACGGCGGCGGAGACCATTGGTTCTGCGTTGTTATCTCCGAGAGCTTCGAGGGATTGCGGTCCTTCCAGCGCCAACGGCCCATTTTGACCGCGTTCACGCCGCATTTTCAAACCGGGGTGGTCCACGCGTTGGACCTGAAGTGCATCACGCCAAGGGAGTTGCAAGAAAAGTACGCGGGCAAAATCCCCGACCCGTTCCAGCCCCACAGTGACGGCATGCCCGGCATGCATCGGTAGGCTGTCGGGGCATTTCCCAACATCCTGCACGACCTTATGCGGCTGACGCGCATAGTCAAGGGCATGCGCGCGCTCCTCGTGGCGGCAATGTTCTTGCCCCTGGCTGGATGTTTTGGAACCCCTGGCTTGGAGGCGACCCTGTTTGCGTACCAGCCCATTGCCGTTTCCAGTCCCGAACCCATTGTGGTCGGAGATTGCAGCGAATTGCTCGAGAGCCTCAACGAGCGGGCCCTGCGGCAAGCCAAGGTGAGCCTGCACCAGGATTACGACCGCGGGGTGCGCCCTTGGTGGGGCTGGGGCGATGTCGCCGTGGAGGAATCTGCCGACGCATCCGGCTCCGATGGCGGCGGGGGAGCACCCACGCGGCGCGCCGAAGTGACCGGCACCAACAACCAAGAAGCGGCCG
This sequence comes from Thermoplasmatota archaeon, assembly GCA_041623515.1. Classification (GTDB taxonomy): domain Archaea; phylum Thermoplasmatota; class E2; order JACPAO01; family JAHFTW01; genus JBFJWV01. The sequence goes on from JBFJWV010000002.1 coordinate 6,454, forward strand.
TAGACGAGGCGGACCTGCTGAAGACCGACGGCCGCTGGACCTACGTTCTGGATGGCAACCAATTGCACATTCTTCACAGCAGCGACGTGGGCAACCTGACGGGCTTCGCCAAAGTTGCAGTGGGCCAAGGATGGGGGTCGCAGCTCCTGTTGGAAACGGGCGACCCCGACGACGAATCCGACGATCGACTCGTGGTCATTTCCCGTGGCGGCAGCGACGGCAGTGCTGCGGGTGACGACATGTGGTGGGGTTCACGCGGCAGCACCGAAATCCTGGTTCTGGATATGGCCAACCGCAGCAACCCGGGCGTCGTGGCCCAGCACATCATCGAGGGTGACAACGTCGGCGCACGCATGGTTGACGGCATCGCCTACATCGTGGTCCATGCATGGGAGGAGCACCTTGGCATGCGCACCTGGATCGAGCCCACGGATCAAGAACTCAAGGACCGGGGCATGACTTGGCAAGATTACTGGGACCAAAACGAGCGGGACCGCAACAAGATGCGTCTGGAAATCGCCCAGGCGGCGCTCGAGGAAAACGAGCGCGTCGCTGCGGCGCTCACGTTGGAGGACCACCTGCCCAGCCAACAGGTTCTGGTTGACGGCCAGTTGCAGACGGTTCCGTACACGCAGGAGCGCTGCCGCAGCGTCCTGTCGGCCATGGATGACACGGGCCGTGGCACCAACACAATCCTCGCACTCGACCCCGTGTCGGGTGCCTTCGCGGATGCCCAAATTCTCAGTGGGTACCCCATTGTTTACGGGGCCACGGACGCGCTGGTTTTGGCGAGCGCAAGCCAAGAAGTCTGGTGGATGTGGGCCCAGCCAGACCTGGACGAATCCACCAATCTGCATTGGTTTGATTTGGACGGTCTCAACGTGAGCCACCGCGCCAGTGGCCGCGTCGACGGCTACGTCCAAGACCAATTCGGCCTCGACGTATCCGAAGATACGCTTCGCGTCGTCACCACAACGGGCCGCTGGGGCCGCTGGTGGCTGGCCGAACCGGAGCCCATGGCCAACCACTTGGTGGTGTTCGGCGAAGAGGCCAACGTGTTGGTCGAGCAGGGCCGTGTGGGGGGCATCGCGCCGGGCGAGCGGCTCTGGAGCGCACGCTTCACGGACGACCGTGCATACTTGGTGACGTTCGAGCAAATCGACCCCCTCTGGGTGATTGATTTGGCCGACCCTTCCAATCCAACCATTCTTGGTGAACTGGAAATTCCGGGCGTATCCACCTACATTCACCCCCTCGGGGATGACGCGCTGTTGACCATTGGCTTGGGGCCAGGTCCCCGCGGTCAAGGACTGGATTGGAGCGCATTGCAGGTGAGCTTGTTCGACATCCGCGACCCAACGGATCCACAACTGGCGGATGTCATGCGCATCGCACCGCCAGGCGGGCAAGGCTGGAGTTGGAGTGCCGCGCTGCATGAGCACAAGGCATTCACGTACTGGGACAAACTGGGAATGCTTGCGGTTCCCGTCGCCAGCACCAGCTACGAGAGGTACTGGGTCAGCGATTGCGGCGATGGCAACGGATGCTGGCGCAACGACCAACGCCACTTCGTGGGCCTGCGCTTGGTGGATGTCGACGTTCCAGGCATGAATTTGACGTTGCACGGCACGGTCAACCAAGACGCATTGATGCGTGACGGGATCACGTACCCTCGGTACTACGGCTTGGACATCCAACGCAGTTACTTCCTCGGCTTCCCCGACACGTACCCTGTTGACCCGGTGAGCGTGTACGCCATGAGTGGCCTGGGCATGACCGCCCACGACTTGGAAACCCTGGAAGAGCAGGCGGCGGTCAACTTCACGGACGAATACGACCCGGATGCCCTGGCCATGGTGCTGCAAGGGGCCGTTGGCCAAGGCTGATGAACCCGGGCCACGTGGCCGCTCCATGGACATTCCGATGGCAGGCAGCCCCGCTGGACAAGCCGGCGGTGCATTGACTCCGGAGCAGAAGCAAGAGTGGGACAACTTGGTGAAAGGCAACGACTTGGTGCTGTTCATGAAGGGCACGCCGGACGAGCCCATGTGTGGATTCTCAGCCCGTGCGGCCGCGGTGCTGCAACAATTGGGAAAGCCGTTCGAACACGTCAACGTGTTTGGCACATCCAACCCCATGCAGACCATCCAAGCCATTGCGGAATACGCGCAATTCCCAACCCTGCCGCAAGTGTGGGTCAAGGGGGAATTGATTGGCGGCAGTGACATCGCCCTCGAAATGTTGGAGAGCGGCGAGCTGGCCGAAATGCTGGGCGCTTAGGCCCGCTCCCCAAGCACCCGGCGACACCTTCCGCCGTTGCTTCATAGGTCGGCCGCCGACCCCATCCCATGAACAAGGCACGCACCCTGGTGGCGGCCACGGCCCTGCTCAGCATCGCGCTGGCCGGCTGCGCGGATGACCCCCCAACATCGGTGGAGGCACGGGCCGTTGTCAGCGACTCACTGCTTGTTCTGTCGATTCAACATGTGGATGGCGAACTGGCCTACAGCGACTTGCTCATCATCGTCAACGATGCGCCATGGCGCATGGGCGCCGTCGCGGATCACGAGCAAAAGCGCTACTCCGTGGACGGCAAGAGCGGGCCGCAAGACAAGGTGGCCCGGGGCGATGTCATTCGCGTGCCCTCGGCTGGAGATACGATTGTTGAATTGCGCAACAAACTCGACGGCAGCACCTTCCAAGTGATGGAACTCTCAGTCCCTGACAGCACACCGCCGCCGCAATCGACGCCCACCGCACCGTCCGCCGGGGCAACCGCCGTTTCAAGGCAGGCCGTTTTCCAATGGACTGCTGTCGACGACCTGAGTGGGGTCACCTACCAGCTGCGGTACTGGGTGCACACGCCGGTTGCGTCGCTGGCCGAGGAACGCGTGTTCGACATCACCGGGACGAGCCATGCAGTTTCATCGAGCAACCCATTGTTGCCCCAAACCACGTACCAATGGCAGGTGCGTGCCATGGACGGCGCGGGAAACGCCGGCGAATGGTCCAACATCCAGGAATTCCAGACCGCAGCTTAGCGGCGGGTTCCCCTTAAGAACCCGCCTTGAGTCGGCCGCCTCATGGCGCGCGAGGTGCCCGTTGACGAGTACATGGAGAAGCAGCTCTCTGCCGGCCGCAAGGTCATCTCCAATGACGCGCAAAGTCGGGCTTTGTTCGCGCAGTTGAAGTCCGAGTGCCCCGATGTGGAAGAGGACGACATCGTGCGTTCCTTCGCCACGCCCGGCTTCGGCACGAAGAACGTGGAAGCGGCGGTGATTGCCACCGTCCGTCAGAAGCAATTCAACGCCCAAAACAAGCGCAAGCCCTACAAGGACATCTTCGGCCACCTGATGGCTGCCAAGCTGGCCAAGGAAGTGCGCGACGACCCGGAATACCGCGCGCAATTTGCGGATCTTCTCTCGGAAATTGAGGAAGAATACGAGGACGACGGTGGCTTGTCCGACGAGGACATGCGCAAGGAAATCAAGGACGCCTTGGCGTAGCCATGCAATTGGTCCGGGACCCCGAAGAGGACGTGACCCTGGATTTTTTGCGCGAAGAATTGGCGCGCCTCAACGAAGGCAGCGGCCACCTCGTGCAAATCGTGGCGGATTGCGAGGTGAAATACCAAGGCCGCGCCACCAGCACCCTTCACCGCGGTGAGCGGCTGATTCTGCTGAAGCCCGACGGCACCCTGTTGGTGCACACGGGCCAGAAGGCAAAGCCGGTCAACTGGCAGCCGCCGGGTGCCGTTTTTGACGCGCGGCGCCAAGACGATCGCATCGTCATGACTGCGTACCGACGCAAGCCGGAGGAGTTGGTTCACATCGCCTTCCACAGCGTCCACATGCTGGCCGCGATTCCATTGCGGGATGACGCCGAGTTGGACCTGGTCGGCTCCGAAGCAGACATCCAGCAGCTGCTCTTCGAACACCCCCAATTGGTGGAAGAGGGATTTGTCCCGCGGCGCCGGGAGCGCGACAGCAAGCGCGGATTCTACGACATCGATGGCGATGACGGCAACGGGCATCGGCTCATCGTGGAAGTCAAGAGAACCACGGCCGGTGTCAAGGAAGCACAGCAACTGTGGCGCTACGTCGAGGAGCTTGGCACCGATGACCGCAAGGTGCGGGGCATCTTGATGGCGCCACGGGTCGCAGAGAAGGCCCGCAAGCTGTTGGCTGACCACGGATTGGAGTGGCAGGAAATGGATTGGGCCGAGATTCTGCCCGCCGTCGAGGCCATGCGTCACTCAGGCCAAGTGGGCTTGGGCCGTTTCAATTAGCGGCGGCGCAGCAAGGCGACCGCAAGCAAACCGAGGACCGCCAAGGGTCCGAGCGCTGGCGTGTTCTTCTCGCCGGGAGCCGCAATGCGTTCCACTTCGTTGCCTTCCGTGTCAATGGCCAACTGCTTGCCCAAGTCCACGGAGGCGGTGCCGGTGGCGACCGCCGTGCCTTGATCGTTTTGCGCCGACACGCGGACCGTGTATTCGGCGCTCTGCGCGGCGTCCAGCTTGTAGGGCCAAACATAGGTCACGTCGACGGGTTCGAAGTGGTGGTCGTGTTCATGGTGGCGCTGGGTGAACGCTGAGCGCACGAGGCTGCGGGCCTCCGTCGGCCCTTCGACGGACACTTCGATGCCGCCCGGGGTTTCATCCACATCGTAGTTGCCCCAGGGACTGTTGAAGCTCGTGTGGATGTACAGGTCGTTGCCAACGAATTGCGGGTGGATGTAGAGCAGTTCGAGCGGGTTCAAGATGGCGGTGTCGAGGCGCGGGCGGTGGTCCGCGTCCGTGAAGAGCTCAACCGTGCCCGGCGTGAAGGCGGAGTCGTTGTCGGAGTCGCAGCCCGGGATGTCCAAGCGCACATCCACGCGGACGTTGTAGGATTCGTCCTTGGGAATGGTGTCCATGACAATGTCGAGTGGGACAGTGAATTCGTACAGGTGACTGCCGTCGTCCATCTGTTCGTACGAGGGGTTCACATTGCTGTCGGGGACCAGCAGCTGCGGTTCGCTGGCGCCGTTGGCAATGAGTTGCCCTTCGTTGTATTTGACGTCGCCAAAGCTGACGTCATCACCGGTGCGGACCGTGAATTCCACAACCACGCTGGGGACGGCCACGGGCGCGTTGTTGGTGGTGCCAACGGCTCCCTGGAAGCGGCCCGAATCCACGGTGGTCTTGAGGAACCATGTGCCGGTCATGCCGGCGCTGGTGTCCAGCAGCACATCGCCAGCCAGCCCCTTCTCGGGGTGGATGCGGGGTCCGCCGTTTTCTTGGAAGTCGTATTCAACGTAGCCCGGCGTCGAGAAACCGTACAACGTATGGTGGGATTGATGCACTTGGCCGGGAGCCGAGTCCGGCGTGCACGTGGTGGTGGGTGCCAGGATGCCACGGGTGCTTCCCCGGGCGTAGCGGTCATCGGGCGCTTGCGTGTTGATGGGGAAATCTTGGAACGCGTTGAGGTGGAAGAACAGCGTCGTGGGCGTGGATTCTGTGGGGTTTTGGATGCCAACATCTTGTGCGGCGACCGGAGCGGCCACGAGCAGGAAGATGGCGAAGAGGACAGCGAGGCGGGTCATGAGACGGCATCAACCTCGGCTTTCGGCTGATAACGGTTGTGGCCAAATGGACGGTTGCTTATCCTTTGACGACGCCCAAGGGACGGAGCCGGGCGACTTTACGGGCGATTCCGGCGTGTTCGACGGACTCCACGACTTGGCTGACATCCTTGTACGCCTCGGGCGCCTCCTCCGCAGCAACTTGCGCGCTGGTGGCACGCACTTCGATGCCTTGCCGCTTCAGGTGGGCAATCAAATCCTTGCCGTCGAATTGCTTCTTGGCCGCGGTTCGGCTCAAGCGTCGGCCTGCGCCGTGGCAGCACGAACCAAACGTGTCATCCATGGCCCCCTGCGAAGCAGCCAACAGAAACGACGCTCTGCCCATGTCGCCGGGAATGGCGACCGGTTGCCCAACCCCCATGTATGCCTCAGGAAGGTCCGGATGGCCCGCGGCAAAGGCACGGGTCGCCCCTTTGCGGTGCACACAGAGCCGCTTGGTCACGTCGGTTCCCGGAATGCGATGGTCTTCCCATTTGGCGATGTTATGGCAGACGTCCCAAATGACCGTGGCTTCGGCGTGGGGGAATAGCGAGGCGAGGCTGGCGCGGGCATGATGCGTCAAGATGCTGCGGTTGACAAACGCGAAGTTGGCCGCCGCGGCCATGGCGCCCATGTACGCTTTCCCCTCGGGGCTGTCGAGCGGCGCACACGCCAATTGCCGGTCCACCAATTGAATGCCGTACTTGCGCGGGGCATCTTGCATGGTGTGCAGGAAGTCTTGGCACACTTGGTGCCCGAGGCCGCGGCTGCCAGTATGAATCATCAGCATCACCTGCCCTTCACGCACTCCGTACGCCTCGCATGCCGCTTCGTCCCAGGTTTGGTCGATGACCTGCAACTCGAGGAAATGGTTGCCCGAGCCCAAGCTGCCCAAGCTGCGCCGGCCGCGGGTGCGGGCCCGCTCGGAAACATGCTCGGGCAGAGCGCCCTCAATGCAACCATCCTCTTCCATGCGCTGGCGGTCTTCTTCCGTTGCGTAGCCGGCTTCAATGGCCCAACCTGCGCCCTCCATCATGATGCGTTCAAGCGCCTCGTCGTCGATGGCCGTGCCCCCGCGACTGCCCATGCCTGCAGGAACATCGGCAAACAACCGGTCCATGACTTCGGATAGGCGCGGCCGCACCTCGTCCACGTGCAAATTGGTGGCCAGCAAACGGACGCCGCAGTTGATGTCGAATCCGACGCCGCCCGGAGAGACCACGCCTCCATGGTCGGGGTCGAATGCGGCCACGCCTCCAATGGGGAAACCGTAGCCCCAGTGAATGTCGGGCATGGCCAGACTGGCACCGACGATGCCCGGCAGCGTCGCCACATTGGCCACTTGTTCACACGCCAGGTCATCCGTGATGTGCTCGAGCAAGTCGCCTTGGGCGATGATGCGGCCGGGCACGCGCATGGTCAAATCACCCTTCTCGCCCGCGTAGGTCGATGGGATGTCATGGCTGCCGTTGCCGTTGTCCTGCAAGGGGCCGCCCCAAGTCACAAGAGCGCGGACTGCCCCCGGGTTGAAGGTCCGTTCGGCGCCTAGATGTCCAGCAGGACGCGGACGCGCCAGGAGTCCCCTTGGCGTGCGGAAAGCAGGTTGTGGTACGTGACCGCCTTGACTTCGACGCCATCGCCGTGGGATGTCTGGTTGAATGCTACGCCATTGCCGCCGGCCACCGCAACCAGCCCATCGTCGGTGGTTTGCACTTGCACGCCGCCACCGGTCCACAGGGTGCCCTCGGCTTCGGAGAGCCACAGCAGCTCAGCGAGAAACGCAACGGCCAACGATTCGTGGTCTGGCGCTTCAATCCGGAAGGTCACTTCTTGGGTGCTGCCGAGCGCATGGGGAGCGTCTTGCCCCGTCATGACACTGGTCAGCGCCAATCCCGCGGCCGCCAAGGCCTCGCCTTCGTCAACTCCTTCGGCTTCGATGGCCACATCGGCCGTGTGGGGAACCAATTTCCAACTCATCGGCCCAACCACGCACCGGCCGATTCCGAGGCGCCCTCGGGAATCAGCAAAACGGACGAGAACAGAATCAAGTCGTACACAAAGTGGGCGATAATCAAGGCCCACAGGGACCAGCCGCGGTGGCGCAAGTAGCCGAGGCCGACGCCGATGATGGCGGTGGCGACGAAGCTGTAGATGCCGGCGTTGCCCATGTGAAGCAATCCGAACGCAAGTCCTTGGCCCCACCAGCGCAGCCATTTTTGCAGGACGCCCCGAAACATGATTTCCTCGGCGAATCCGGCCACCGCGCTTGTCACAAAGACCAGGGGCCAGTTGAGTGCCAGCGCAACGTCCTCGATGGGCGCGTCGGCGGGCCCCAGTTCCAGGTAATCCAGCAGGTACGAAAGCCCGCCAAACACAACCACCATGGCGACGCCCAGGCCGGCGCCCAAGGCGGCCGCACGGGCGCTCCAGTGCAAACCGAGGAAGTCCAGCATTCCGTGCCATCCGCCGGCACGTGTCGCGAGGAGCCAGACGATGGGGATCAGTCCGAACGTGATGAAATTGAGGCCATTGGTCAGCCACAGCAGGCTGCGGATTTCTTCCGGGTCGGCCGTGCCCGAGCCCATGAAGCTGGACATGTCGGCGCCGAACAGCAACAACAGTCCCAACAGCAATCCACCCAGAACAGACAGCGCTAGGTAAACCAAGTCCACACCCATGACGATGTGCCCAAACACCACCCGGCCCGATGCCGGGAGCCATTCTTTTTCGGGTGCAGCGGCAGCAGCCGGGGCGACGCCCGACATGCTTGCGCGGGCTGCGTCAATCCATCGACTGGATTGCTCCAGGCTGCGTCCGGTGGCGGCTGCAATTTCATCGGGCCATGCAAGCGCGACCGCCCGCTCGTCTTCGTAGCCCGCCGCTTGCAGCTTCGCCGCCATGGCGGGTCCGACGCCGGGCAAGTCCGTGAGGGCCATTACCCCCACCGGTGCCAAGCAGGGTGGCCTTCTTCGACGGCGACGAATGTGCCGGTGCAGGTGGCGGTCACCTTGCGACCGCGGGGGGTGTCGGCCCACACCTCCGCTTCGACGGTGCACATGCGGTTGCCGTCGCCCTTGATTTCGCGGGGCCACGCCTTGATGGTCAACTCGACGCCCGCGGGGGTTGGGGCACGCAGTTTGACGTGGAAGTCGGCGGTCACGGTGCACATGGCTTCGTCCCAGCCATGGTGTTCCATCAGAGCCATGGCCGCGCACCAATTGCTGTGGCAATCGAGCAGGGTGCCCAGAATTCCGCCGTTGATGACGCCAGGGAACGCTTGATGGTGCGGTTCGGGAGTGAAGCGACACACGAACGCGCGCCCAGGGCCGCCATCACCGGGGCCATCCTCGTCTTGCTGCCAATGGCTCTTGATTTGCAGGCCTTTTTCGTTGGCGGGCCCGCAACCATAGCACACGCCGTGCGGTGCGTACTGATCTTGGCACGAAGGATTGCTCACGCGGGGTCCAGGGGGGCGCCTCCTTTTGACGATGCGGGTGCTGGCCGCCGCGTGGACCGGGGGGACTTCCGCCGCGCGCTCCTGCATTGGTACGACGCCCACAAGCGTGACTTGCCATGGCGCCGCACCCGGGACCCGTACGCCATCCTGGTTTCGGAAGTGATGTGCCAACAGACCCGCGTGGATGTGGTGATTCCATTCTACCTGCGGTGGATGGCGCGTTGGCCCACCGTTGCATCACTGGCGGCGGCCTCGGATGAGGAGGTCGTGGCCGCTTGGTCCGGGCTGGGATACTACCGTCGCGCTCGCAACTTGCGTGCGGCCGCGCAAGCAATTCATTCCTTCGGCTGGCCCGAGCGATTGCAGGACCTGCCCGGCGTGGGTCCCTACATCGCGGGAGCGGTCGCCAGCATCGCATTCAATCAACCCGCCGCAGCGGTGGATGGCAACGTCAACCGCGTGCTATCGCGGTGGTATGGCATCGACGACGACGTGGGCACAGCAGCCGGTCGCCGCCGCATTGAACGGCAAGCATCTGCGCTATTGGACCTGGATCGGCCGGGCGATTGGACGCAAGCCTTGATGGAATTCGGCGCCATGGTGTGCCGGCCGCGGCCCCATTGCGATGCGTGCCCCGTGCGTGCCGCGTGTGCCTCCAAGAGCAATCCCTTGGCGCGGCCGGTGAAGGCAACCAAGGCACCACCGAAGCCTGAAGAGGTTCACTTTGCTCTCATCGAAACGAACGGGGCCATTTTGCTGGCCCATCGCGGCCCGGGCTTGCTGGGTGGGACCTGGGGGTTGCCGGGCGGTTCGGTGGAGGTGCCGTTGGAGGACCACGTGCGCGAACAGACCGGGCTGAACATTCGCTTGGATGAGGTGGCCGGGGTTGCCCAGCATGTCTTTTCCCACCGTCGCTGGAGCATGCGGGTGCACCGTGGTGAGGTCCTCGATGGCCGGCCCGGTGGGGCGGTCCGATGGGTGGACCGCGAGGGGCTGGATGGCCTGGGAATCGCCACGGCCATGCGCAAGGCCATCGCGGTCGTTTCCTGAAACGGCCACAACCCCATTCAAGGGGGACTGCGTCGCCGCAGCATGCGCGGTGCCCTGGTGGTGGCCTCCCTGCTGCTCTTGGTCAGCGTTGGCGCTCAAACGGCCCTTGCTCAAGGCACCCCCGTAACCGATGGCACGGCCTGCACGAACCTGGTTTTGTTGGTCCACCACCCGTACCCCGATGCGGCTGACCCCTTGGGCATCAACTGGCGCAACGGCCAGGATGCGTATTGGACGCGCTACCAGCATCTGGACGCCGAAGGGGATGGCTTCGATTTCCCCCACACAGTCTTTGATGGCGTCACGGCCATCGAAGGAATTCCCGACGCGGGCGCCCCCTATGTGTCCACGCGTGACGCGTACGAAGATGCGTTCGAGGAACGATTGGCGCGGGAGTCTCCTGCCTCCATCGACTTGGAGGCTTCGCAGCAAGATGGCAAGGTGGTGGCGCACGTTACGGTTGCATCCGCCGGACCCGTCATCGAGGGCGGGCGGGTCTCATTGTTTGCGGCGCTCGTGGAGGATCCTGTGGATTACGCGCCCCCGCCCGCATTGTCCAACGGCGTCACGGTTCATCCCTTCGTGGTGCGGGACGTGCAAGAACGCCCGCAAACTGCGGGCGGGCAGTGGCAGTTCAATTTCTCGTTGGCCGATGATTGGCAAGTGGATCGCCTCCTGGTGGCCGCATGGCTCCAGCAGGGGGCGGTGGACAGCGCACAAGCGGCCGCCCATGAAGTGCTCCAGGCCGGCATGGTCCACGTTGACGGTCCACCGAGCAGCCATTGCGGTGCCCAGCGAGCCGTGCTGATGGAGATGTACAGTGCCACCTGGTGCGATACGTGCCTGTTTGGTGACCGTGTGGCAGAAGAAATGGCGGCCCAAGCGGGAATCTTGCAAGAGCGCACCGAGGCACGCGCCGCCTACCTCGTGGACGTTCCGTTGGCTTGGCTTTGGGTGGTCTTGGCGGCAGCTGCGGGCGTGGGCTTGGCCGTCGCTAAATTGCCCGGGGGTAAACCATGAATTTCCTGGATGCTGCCCTTTGGCTTGCGTTTGTCGCCATCGTCGCGGCGGCCGCCATGGAGGCCTTGGGGCTCCGCCGCGCGCACCAGCCTTGGGCGCGGTACGCTGCG
>JBFJWV010000003.1:0-17037 GCA_041623515.1 Thermoplasmatota archaeon
GCCGACGAGGGGCCGGAACCGGTCGTCGACCAGGAGGCCCGAGATGGCTCCCTTGCCCGCTTCCAGAACAATTTCTTCCACGGAATCGATGTTTTGCTCGACCGGGGTTTCGCTTGCTCCGGTGCAGCCAGCCAGGCCAACGGCCATCAGCATGGCCACTACACCCACCATTCCACGCGCCATACGGCCGCAGAAAAGATGGCGTTCTTGGCCTTTGCCGCGCAATGCGGACGCTTAGGGCTGGAGCAATGAGTACTCTTCCAAGTCCACTTCCGGCTCGGACAAGAACAAGCTCACCATGAAGCGCATCTTGACGCCGGTGTAGACGCCGACGCCACCTTCGGGGGTTTGCACCTCGCCACGGCCGAAGAGGCCGATGTTGACGCGTTCCGAAGCGGTCCACGGCGTGCTGGTGCCATCGTAGGCTTCGTCAGGGTCGTTGCGCAGGATGACTTTGCCGTAGACATCGTCATCGATTTCGCCGCGGCCGTAGCAGGGGCACCCGGATCCGCTGTCCCGGAGGGGGAACGAATAGTGGCCCGGGTTGTTGACGAGCACTTCGGCCACCAAGTACGTGATGTTGTCCCCGTAGGTCTCCGAATAGTCAACGGTCACTGAGCTGCGGAATGAGTCGCCGGACAGGTCGAGGACGCAGTTGACGGTCAACAAAATCACGGGGTTGGCGAACGCGCAGGGGATGAAGCCCACGTGCTCTTCCGTGATGATGACGCTGTCCGCGGTGCTGATGCGGCGTGCCAGGAGGCTGGCTTCCGTGAACACGCCCTCCTCCACGGTCACTTGGGTCGGTGTGGCTTCGAAGCCTTCCGCGCTGACCCGCACGGTGTAGGTGCGCGGGTTCAGGTCAATCACGGCAAACTCGCCGTTTTCGTTGCTGGTGGCTTCTTGGCCGGCCTCTTGAATGAGCACCAAGGCGTTCGGGATGGGCCGGAACCGGTCATCCACGACGAGGCCCGAAATGGCGCCCTTGCCTGCTTGCAATTGTGCGGGGTCGGTGCCATCGGGGTCCTCGGCAGGCGGGTCGCTGGAGTCAGCGCAACCTGCAAGAGCGACGACGGCGAATGTCAGCGCAACCAGGATTCCCTGGAGTTTCAAGAAGATCGCCGGCGCAGAATCAATGCGGCGCCGAGAAGACCGAGTGCTGCGACTGCGCCTGCACCGGGACTGCCCTTCGTCTCTTCTACAACGGTTGGCTCGACTTCTTCACCTTGGTCGTCGATGCCGTACGCTTGCTTGCCTTGCACAACAAATCCTGCTTTGCCTGTAGCCACGGCAGTACCTTCGGCGTTTGGTACACTAAAAGAGATGGTATACTCCCCATTGGGTGCATTTTCATCACGGTACTTCCAAAGGTAGGTGATTTCGGCCGCTTGGTCGTGCAAGCCGTGCACGTGCTGGTTCTGGGCAATCACTTGCTCCAGGTTCAGCGGCTCCACCGGACCATCAATGCTGATGGTGATGTTGCTGGGGTCGATGTCGTAGGTGCCCCAGGGGCTGTTGACGCCCGTGTGGATCAGCAGAATGCCGGCGGCCACTTGCGGGTGGATGAACTCAATGTACACCGGGTTGTTGATGGCGAAATCGAGGCGGGGCAAGTGTTCGGGGTCCGCGTAGAGGCGCATGTAGCCTTCAGCGAATTGGTCCTCGAAGCCGGCGCTGCCGCCTTGGTACCAGTCAATCCGAACGTTGAACGCCTCGGACTTGGGGATGATGTCGCTGTCCAGGGTCATCGGGATTTGGATTTCCACGATGCCGTTTTCGTCGGGGGTGACGAATTGGCCGCTTTGGCCGGCCACTTGGTTGGCGGGGGCAGCGGTTTGGCCATCGAAGATGTGAACGGTGGTCTCACCGTGCATGATGGGGGCGCCGGCGTCCAAATCCGCGTCCGTGCCAGGGTCGTCCCCTTCGCGCATGGTGACGCGGAAGGTGAAGTCAGGCAGGGCGTTGGGCGCGCCATCGCTGGCGGACAGGGAGCCGCTGCTGATGGCGTCACGCACATCGACGTACATGGTGACAACCGGTTGAACCGCGGAATCAATCTGCACATCGGCGGCAATGCCGCGTTCCGGGTGGAAACGGGGTTTGCCGTTTTCGATGAAGTCGTACTCCACGGGGCCGGCGGTGCTGGTTCCGTAAATGGTGTTGAGGTCAAAGTCGCCCGTGACCTCATTGACGGGGGTTCCAACGAGTGTTGGGAAGCTGGTTCCACCGACTTCGAAGAACTCGGCGTCCATGGCTTGGGTGTTGATCACGAACTTGTTGAACGTGTCAAAGATGTGAAAGTAGAGAGTGGTCGGCGTCGATTCGTTGGGGTTGCGGAGCGTGCTTTGGGCGTCGGCCACGGGGGCAGCGACGAGTGCAAACGCGATCGCGAGACCCACGGCTCGCATTGGGATGCGCATTACGTGGCCGTTGGTGGGGGACGATATATCCTTTGCGTCGCTCCATCCGAAGTGTCAACGGGCTTTTCGGGCGCGGCCCAAAAGGGGCGGCGGCTTACCTTCCCGATGCACCGCACACATGTGTGCCTTTGCGGTCAATGCAGGGGACTCAACCCACCCAAACTGCACCGCTGTCCACATTCGTGGAGGTTTCATCCGTCGCCCCCGCGTCGTCGCCGGATTCCGGTGCAGGCGGGGTCCAATCCAGGTGCTCCGCGACAATCTCGGCGATGTCCTTGGCCACCATGGTTCCGCCGTTCTCCGGGTCGTTGCCCGTCAAACCAAGACCATCTTTGACCATGGTCAAGCAGAAGGGGCAGGCCGTGGCCACCGTTTCGGCGCCGGTCTCCGCTGCCTGCTTCGCGCGGATCACGTTGATGCGCTCGTCTTCTTGGGCAATTTCGTACCACATGTTCGAGCCGCCGGCGCCGCAGCACAAACCCTGCTCCTTGTTCTGGGCCATTTCCAGAACGGGCAGGCCATTGACGGTCTCCAGCGTCTTGCGGGGTGCCGAAAATTCGCCGTTGTGCCGCCCGAGGTAGCAGGAGTCGTGGTAGGTGACCTGCATCTTCTTGCCTTCCTTGAGGGGCACGCGGTCCGCCTCGACCAACTGTTCGATGAGCTGGCTGTGGTGGATGACGTCGAATTCGCCGCCGAACTCGGGGTATTCTTTGCCCAGCGTGTTGAAGCAGTGCGGGCACTGGGCAATGATCTTGGTGACGCCGTACTGCTGCATGGTCACCAAGTTCTCCATGACCGATTGTTGGAACCGGCCTTCTTCTCCCAGCCGCCGCGCCGGGTCGCCATTGCAACGCTCCTCGGTTCCGAGGATGGCAAAATCCACCCCCGCTGCGTTCAGGATCGTGGCGATGCTTTGGGTGACTTCCTGGTTGCGGGGGTCATACGAGCCGCTGCATCCAATCCACCAGAGGTACTCGAAGGATTCACCTCGGGCCGCCTTTTCCTGGGCGGTCGGAACGTCCACTCCGGCGGGCAAGGCCTGGCGCCACGCGTCCCGGTCACTGGCCGCAAACCCGTACGGATTGCCGGTGTTGGTCAGATTCACCAAGAGCTTGGATTGATGCTCATCCAGCTTGGACTCGTTGACGAGGGCACGCCGCATGTCCACAATCATGTCCACGTGATTGATGTCCACGGGGCATTCCGTCATGCAGGCGCGGCAAGTGGTGCAGGACCACAAGGTGGCCTCATCGACGGCCGCACCCACGTCGCCGATGTCCGTGAGTTTGCGCGGCGTGTGGCCGTCCTTCTTGCCGGCGCGGTAATCTTCCCACATCTCGGTTTTGAGATCCTGAATGAGTTTTCGGGGTGACAGGGGGCGACCGGCCGCAAAGGCGGGGCACTGCGCTTCGCAGCGACCGCAGTTGGTGCAGGCGTCGAACGCCAGGCGATCCTTCCACGTGAATTCCCGGATGGTGGCGACGCCAACTTGCGGCATGTCCATGTCGCCGGTTTCCATCATTTCCTGGAGGTCGAAGGGCTTGCTCAATGCGGATTTGGCTTGGCGCTCGGGGTCCACCAGAAGCAAGTTGAGGCTGCTCGTGATGATGTGCCGGAGCTTGGTCCACGGGAGGATGGCCAGAATGGCGGTCCACAGGGCAAAGTGCACGTACCACAGGGGCACGTACGCCGCCTGGATGGCGTCGGGGCTCATGCCTGCAAACGCCAAGCCGATGGCGTTGCCGACAAAGCTCCAGCCTTGGTAGGTGATTCCGTCGGTTTGGATTTGGTGCTGCAGACGCAGACCTTCCAGCAAGAAGCCGGTGACCCCGACCAACAGCAGGAACAACAGGGCCGTCATGTCCGGGCTGACTTTGTACCAGGGCGCTTCCGGAGAGGTGCTCGGGTGCAATTGCGGCGGTTTCTGGACATACCGGCGCACCATCATGTATGCCAAGGCAAACACGAAGAGCAGCCCGAAGAAGTCGGCAAACAACTCAAGGCCCAGATAGAAGCCGCCCTGCAGCAACTTGGCCTTGAACAGCAGTTCCACAATGTCTGCGTCAATGGCCACAATCGTGGTGGTGATGAAGAGGGCCAGGAAGCCGTAGAAAATCCACTTGTGGCCGGTTCCTCCCTTGGGTTCCTGCTGGAATTTGCGGTGCGTCATGACGGCCACGAACATGCGCTTGAAGCCGTCCTTCAGGTTCCCTGGCTTCCAGTCGGCCCCCAGCCTCCAAACGTGCACCATTTGCCACACGCCGTAGCTGGCGATGAGAACCGCCACGAGTGTGAACGCGTACATGAAGAACGCCGTGTCGTGGGGCATCAAATCCAAGTTGGCCCGGCACGGGTGGTCGGCAGAGGGAACGCAATCGCCCGCCATCGGACCTCCACATGGGCTGGGCTACTTGAGCGTCCGCACTCGAAGCGGCGAAGGGAGCGGGGTCAGCACTTTCCGCCGGCCGCGCACACGTCGGCCTGGTCGTTGGCATCAAACCGCGTCGGCGGGGCTCCATTGATTTGGTTGAAGCCGGACAGGGTTTCGACAGCCGCCGTCATCACGGATTGGGAATTGTCCGAGTGGCCCGGCGCGTTGGGGTCCTCGTGGTCCGATTGCATAGGGATGCCATTGTTGACCAATCCAAGGATGTGTCCAAACTCATGGACCAAGACGGTGCGCTCAACGTCGCGCGCACTCACGAAGAGGAATCCACTGTTGTCGATGGATTCGTCCATGATGGCGACGGTTTCGTGATCCGATAGGGCGACGCCAAGAACGGTGGCGCCGTCTTCGCCAGGCCATTTGCCGTCCACGTACGCCACCCAAGTGACGACGCGGTCCGCGGTGTTGCCGAAATCTTGGTGGGCGCGCTTGTAATCCAGCAGCGCCTGGATGTTCCAGTTGCGATTGGTCTCCGGAAGTTCATCATCAATGACCACATCGATGAAGTCCTTGTTCACCAAGCCTTCCATGCGCGTCTTGAGCAAATCGATGGCGGACTGGCTCGGCCGGTGGCCCGTGACAAAGTCAATCTCAATGAGCCACTCCGAATACTGGCTGTCTTGCAAGTAATCCTGGGGCTTCGTGGGCCCAAGGTTTCCCAGGCCCAAGTCGTTCAAGCAGCCGGCCATGGCCGGCACGAGCAGGAGAACAACGGGAATTGCTGCGCGCACGCCCCTGCTTCTACGTTGTCGATAAAAGAAGGTTGTGAGAGGGAAAAGGAAGCCGGGGCCCCGTTAGAGGGCGTCGGTCAGCTTGGGCAGGATGTCGTACAAGTCGCCCACGATGCCAAAGTCGCTCACCTGGAAGATGGGCGCGTCGGCGTTCGTGTTGATGGCAACGATGAGCTTGCTGCCGCGAATGCCGGCCACGTGCTGGATTTGGCCGGATACGCCTGACGCGAAGTAGATCTTCGGCTTGATTTCATGGCCCGACAGGCCAATCCAGTGCTCTTCACCGAGCCACTTCAAGTCGGCCGCAACGGGGCGGGAACAACCCACGGCGCCGCCGGGGAGCTTGCCCGCAAGCGCTTCGGCCAGGGCAATGTCTTCCTTGGCCTTGAAGCCGCGGCCGACTCCAACCACGTAGTCCGCCGAGGACAAATCGAAGTCACTGTCGCCTGCTTCGGCGTGGCCAACCACCTTGACGGGGCTGGCTTCAATGCCCGAAACCTCCGCGACGCGCGCAGTGGCCTCGGGCGATTCGAACGTGCCTGCGGTGAAGCTGACCACGGCTTTGGCACCGAGTTTGTAGGTGGCCAAGCTGTTGCCGGAAAGGACCATGCGGCTGGCGACCCAGTCGTCGCCATCCCGCTCCAAACTTTGCACGTCACCTGCGAAGGGAATGTCGAGCAAGGCGGCCACGCGGGGCGCGACGTCCTTGCCGCGCTTGCTGGCGCCGAGCAAAATGAGGTCGGCGTTCTCCGATTGGGCCACTTGCAGCACGGCAGCGGCAATGGTGTGGGAGTCGTCATCGGGCAGCGCCGCGAAGTCGACGGTGATGGCTTCCCCGAGTTCGGCGGCCTTGTTGATGGCCTCTTGGTGGAGAACAGGGTTGTACGAGCCACAGACGATTTTCACAGCGCTCCCTCCTTCTTGAGTGCCTCAACCAATTGGCCCACGGCGTCGTCGCCAGAGAAGACCACGTTCTTGCGGTCTTGCTTGGGGGCCTTGTTGCTAATCATTTGCATCTTGACGGCCAAGTCGTCGCCGCTCAGGCCCAAGTCGTCCGTGGTCTTGTTGTGAATCGGTTTCTTGCCTGCTTGCAGGATTTGCATGAGCGCGGGCAACCGGGGGTGGTTGATCTCGTCGTTCATGGTGCACATGACGGGCAGGGTGGCCTCGAAGTTCTCGTTCGGGTCCGAATCCCGGGTTCCTTTCAGAACGCCGCCGTCAACGCCCACAATCTTCTGGACATTGTAGATTCCAGGCATGCCAAGCAATGCCGCAACGCGCGCGCCCACTTCCCCGGCCACGCGGTCCAGGGATTCGGTGGCAGCGAAGACCAAGTCGGCGCCGCCATCGGCTTCAATCGCTTTGGCGAGCACCTTGCTGGTGCCGGCGCCATCCGTGGGTGGCCCGGTGACCACAACCGCTTCGTCGCAGCCCATGGCCAACGGCTCCTTGATCAGGTTGCCGCCGTTGGGGCCTGGATTGTATGTGTATGCAATCACCGATTCCACTTGGCCCGCTTCCTTCAGCTTCACTGCCGCTTCCACGGCGTGCTTGTCGAAGTCGGACACTTTCCACGGCAAACCATCCATTTTGGGGGCTTGCGTGGCGGGGTCGATTTTGAGTTGGCTCACGTCCGGAGCCATCTTGACGAGGACCGCTGCCTTGACCATTCGGCCCCTTCGACCTGGGCGCTCGATAAAAGGGTGGGGTTGGGCTTGTTCCGATGGGGCGAACATGTCCGGTGGCGCTAAGAGGCCGCCCCGGGCTGTCCGGTTGAATGACCACGCTGGTGACCGGCGCCAACGGGCACGTGGGTTGCAACGTTGTCCGGCAGCTCTTGCAAAAAGGCGAGGACGTCCGGGCGTTGGTTCATCGCAACCGGGATGCGCTGGAAGGGCTTGACGTGGAGTTTGTCACCGGCAGCATCAACGATGTGCAGTCGTTGCAGCAGGCGCTCAAGGGAGCGGACACGGTCATCCATGCGGCGGCCATGATTTCCATCACGGGCAGCCGCCGGGGATTGGTGGAGAAAATCAACGTGCGCGGCGCGCGCCATGTGGCCGATGCCGCCTTGCAAGCGGGGGCCAACATGGTGCACGTGTCCAGCGTTCACGCGTTTGACCTGCGGGCTGGCGGCATCGTCACGGAAACGCACCCCCGTGCCGGGCCCAAGAACTACGCGTACGATCACTCCAAGTTCCAAGGGGAGCAGGAAGTGCGCGCCGTGGTCGCGCAGGGCCTCGACGCGTGCATCGTCAACCCAACGGCGGTCATTGGTCCCAACGATTACGGCCCCAGCCGCATGGGGCAGGTGTTTCTGGACTTGCGGGCCAAGAAGATGCCGGCCCTCGTGCGCGGCACCTTTGATTTCGTGGATGTGCGCGACGTCGCGGCCAGCATCATTGCCGCCACGCGCAAGGGCGTTTCTGGAGAAAACTACCTTCTTGGCGGGACCCACCAAACCATTCAGGGCTTGGCCGCTCTGGCCTCCCAAGTTTCGGGGACTCCCGCCCCACGGCTTGTCCTGCCAGGTTGGGCGGCTCTCCTCGGCGTCCCGTTTGCCACCCTTGCGGCGGCCATCACGAGTGGAGAACCCAAATTCACCCGGGAATCCATCGGGGCGTTGCGCCACGGGTTGCCTGTTGACTCCGGCAAGGCGGCGGCGGTCTTGGGCCACAGCCCCCGCCCCCTCCAGCAAACCATCCAAGACATCTACGATTGGTTCGAGGCGTCGGCATGAACATCCACTCCATCCTCGTGGGGGCCGAGATTGCATTGGCCGCCGTCACGTTCGTTGCGCTGATGCGCATCACCGCTCCATACGGGCGCCACACGGAGGCCGGTTGGGGGCCCACCTTGCCCAATCGGCTCGGCTGGATTCTCATGGAGTCGCCGGCGGTGCTGGTCTTCCTGGGCGTGTTTCTGTTGGGCGATCACCGCCTGGACATGGTTCCGCTTGTGATGCTGGGCATTTGGCAGATTCACTACATCCATCGGACCTACATCTTCCCGTTCCGATTGAAGAGCAACAAGCGCATGCCGTGGCTCATCCCCGCGTCGGCCATTGCGTTCAACACCCTCAATGGATACGTCAATGCGCGCTGGGTCAGTCACCTGGGAAGTTACGGCGTCGAGTGGCTCTGGGACCCGCGATTCCTGTTCGGCGCGGCGTTGTTCGTCACTGGTTTGGCCATCAATTGGCACAGCGACAACGTGCTGCTGGGGTTGCGCAAACCTGGCGAAACCGGCTACGCGATTCCGGAAGGGGGCATGTACCGATACGTCAGTTGCCCCAATTACTTCGGCGAACTGCTGGAGTGGGTCGGATGGGCAATCCTGACTTGGTCGTGGGCTGGGCTGGCATTCGCGCTCTACACGGCCGCCAATCTGGTGCCCCGGGCGCTGCAAAACCACCGCTGGTACTTGGAGAAGTTCGACGACTACCCTCCCCGCAAAGCGGTCCTTCCCGGAATTCTCTAGGCACCAGGCAAAGAACCCTTGAGCGGGGGCTTGCATGGCTGTCCCATGTCCCAGGTTGAATCCCGGCTTGCCGAGGCCGGCCACACCTTGCCCGCGGCCCCGCCGCCCGCTGCCGCTTACGTGCCCTTCACAATCAGTGGCAACACCGTGTACGTATCGGGGCAAATCCCCATGGTTAACGGTGAACTGGTGGCAGAGGGCCTCATTGGGGAAGGGGCCCACACCCTCGAGGAGGGGCAAGCCATTGCCCAGACCTGCGCCCTCAACGTGGTGGCGGTCCTCAAGGAAGCCGCCGCCTCCGTGGGCAAAACCCTCGATGATGTGCGCGTTGTCCGCTTGTCTGGCTTCGTCAACGTCGCCCCTGGCTTCACGGACATTCATTTGGTCACCAATGGGGCATCCGAGTTGATCGCGCTTGCATTCGGTGAACATGGCATTCACGCCAGGAGCGCCGTGGGCATGGCCGAGTTGCCCCTCGGCGTGCCCTTTGAGTTGGAAGCCATCGCCGAATTCCTGTAGCCACGCATATTCGCCTCGTCCAGACATGTTCGGGCTGGCGTGACGAAGCCTTCATCCCTTGCCCGAAGCTTGACATGTTCTACCGCAGGGTGAACCCATGGCGTACGACCTCTCCGATGATGAACAGTTGATTGAGAAGATGGTTGGCGAGTTCGCGCGCGACGTCGTCGGCCTGGAAGCCGCCCACGATCGCGACCGCCATGATGCATTTCCAACGGAGGTGCTGGAAGCGGCGGCGGGCTTGGGTTTGACCGCCATGGGATTGTCCGCGGAGGAGGGCGGCGCGGGCGTCACACCCACCGCGTATGCCCTGGCCGTCGAGGAGGTTGCCAAGGTGGACCCCTCCGTGGCCGCCATCTTGGCGACGCACAACGGCATGGTCCTTCGATTGCTCCGCAGTGGCTCCGAATCTCTGCGGGCGGACATCTTGCCCAAGCTGGCCGCGGGCGAAGCCGGCGCGTACTTGGCCACGGAAGAGGCCGGGGGCAGCGACAAAAGCGCATTGACGACGCTGGCCCATGCCACCGACGGCGGCTTCATTCTCAACGGCCGCAAAACGTGGGGGCTGGGCGCTGCTGGCGCCAAGCATTTCGTGGTCCTGGCGGACGCGGATGCAGGGCCAACCCTGTTCTACGTCCCTGCGGACGCCGAAGGCGTCAACCTGGGCCACAATGAACCCCTCATGGGATTGCGGGCTGCGGGCATTCGCACGGTCTACTTCGATGAGGTCGCGGTGCCTGCGGACCATGTGGTTGGAGAGCCCGGCCAAGGCCAAGAGCTGTACCGGCAAGCACTGCCTTGGCTCCAGGTGGGTGCTGCGGCGGCCATCGTCGGGGCAATCGGCGGTGCATTCGATGCAGCGGCTCGCTTCGCGGAACAACGCATCCAATTCCAACAACCGGTGGGCAAGTACCAGGCGGTCAGCGACGGCGTCACCAACATTGATTTGCAAATGCATGCGGCACGTGCGCTGACGCTGGAAGCCGCCGCGCATCTGGAAGGCGAAGGCGGGGCGCCAGAAGCCGCGCGCGCCAAGGCCTATGCTTCGGAAATTGCGGCCGCCATGACGCGCCAAGCAATCCGCATCCAGGGCGGCACCGGGTTCATGCGGGAAGGGGGCACGGAGCGGTTTGCTCGCGACGCCCGCTGCCTGTGGTTCTTGGGCGAGACTCCCCACATGCAACGGGACCTGCTCAAGCGGCACCTCTTGGACATCGAATTCGAGGCCACGCCGTAGCCGGCACAAAGGCCAAGCCAAGGGGCGAATTGTCGATGCCATGAGCGATTTGCCGGAAGCCCCCATCGTGGTTCGTCAAGCCAATCCGGATGACCACGAGGACATCATCGCCCTGCAGAAGCGGTGCTTTCCCGGCATGAAGCCGTGGGAGATTGAACAGCTGCAGGCGCACCACAGCATCTTCCCTGAAGGGCAGTTTGTGGTCGAGATGGATGGAGAAATTGTTGGCAGCGCCAGCAGCCTCATTGTGGACCTGGATGACTTCGACACGGAGCACACGTTCAACGACATCACCGGCAATGGCAGCCTCTCCACGCATGATCCCGAAGGGGCCACCCTGTACGGAATCGAGGTGATGGTGGACCCGGCCCAGCGCGGCATGCGCATCGGCGATCGCCTCTATGCAGAACGTCGCGAATTGTGTGAGCGGCTGAATTTGAAGCGCATCGTCATCGCGGGCCGTATCCCCAACTACGCGGATCACGCGAGCGACATGAAGCCCAAAGAATTCGTGCAAGCGGTGGTGCGTAACGAATTGACAGATCCCGTACTCGGCTTCCAAGTGCGCCAGGGCTTCACGCCTCTGCGCATCCTGGATGAGTACCTGCCCGGCGACAAGGAATCTCGCGGGTTTGCGGTTCTCATGGAGTGGAACAACGTGGAGTACCGCCGCTCGGGTAAGCGCATGGTCAAGTCGTCCCACCCGGTGCGCATCAGTGTCATCCAGTACCAAATGCGCCGCGTCGACGGCTGGGAAGAATTTGCTCGCCAAACGGAGTATTTTGTTGACGTGGCCTCCAATTACCGCAGCGACTTTGCCGTGTTTCCAGAGTTGCTGACGACGCAGTTGTTGAGTGCCATTCCCGAAAAGGATCCGGCGCGCTCTGTGCGGGAGCTGACGCGGCACACGCAGGATTACATCGAGCACTTCCGCGAGTTGGCCATCGGTTACAACATCAACATCCTGGCGGGCACGCACATTTTGGAGCGGGAAGGACGCTTGCGCAATGTGGCGCATTTGTTCCGGCGCGACGGGTCGTATGAAACCCAAGACAAGCTGCACGTCACCCCCAACGAGGCGCGCTGGTGGGGCATCGAAGGGGGCCACGAACTGAACGTCATGGACACGGACGTGGGCAAAGTGGCCGTTGCCATTTGCTATGACGTGGAGTTTCCGGAGGTGGCGCGCCTGGCCGTGGACAAGGGCGCGCGGATTCTGTTCGTTCCGTATTGCACGGAAGACCGGCAAGGGCACCTGCGCGTGCGCTACTGCGCGCAGGCGCGGGCCGTTGAGAATCAGGTGTTTGTGGTGACCGCAGGCACTGTGGGCAACCTGCCCGAATCCGAAAACATGGACATCCAGTACGCCCAGAGCGGAATCTTCACTCCCAGTGATTTCAGCTTCCCTCGGGATGGCATTGCCGCGGAGGCAACGCCCAACGTGGAGACGGTGGTGGTTGGGGATGTGGATTTGGAAACCCTGCGTCGCAGCCGCAAAACCGGAACGGTCGTCCAACTGCGGGATCGTCGCCACGATTTGTTCCAAGTGGTGGAAATGCCGCGCCCGGTGGATCCCGGGGCCCCAAAGTCTTAGGCCAGCCGAAGTCTGGCCCCATTGTGTCGGGCGCGGTCACCGAGCAGATGGAGGAGTACCTTGAGACCATCTACCGCGTGGAGCTTGATGCGGGGGTGGCGCGCACGGGCGAGATTGCCGCGCACCTCGGCGTGGCGCCGCCGAGTGTCACCGACATGATTCAGAAATTGGAGAAAGCGGAACTGGTCGAATACGAGCCGTACAAGGGCGTCGTGTTGACCGAAGCGGGCCGCGCCATCGCCAAGAAGCAATTGGATCGGCACCGGGTCATGCAGGCGTTTCTCCAGGAGGTCTGCGGCATGGAGCACATGGAAGCCCATGAAGCGGCTTGCGAAATGGAACATTCCATTCCTGACGCGCTGGATGCGTGGATGCAGGATTACCTGGAGGGCCAGCTGGGCCACCGCTTTGACCCGGGGCGCAAGGTCAAGGACCAAATCCAAACGGGCAAGGTTTAGCCGGCCCGAAAAGGGCTATATGTGCCATCTGACTCGGCCGGTTTCGATGACTCGAAACCTCGTGCTTGCCGTGGCTGCAATCATGATGGCCGTTGCCGTTTCCGGCTGTGTATCCGATGACACCATTCGCGTGGCCTTTGTCACCAAAGACACCGCGACCGCGCCCCACGAAGATTTGGCCGCTCTTGACGCATACCTCGAGGAGGCCACCGGGCGCGACGTGCGGGTGGACCTCTTTACGACCAACAACGCCGCCCTGGAGGCGCTGCGGGCCGGCCAAGCGGACATTGCAAGCGTGGACGGCGCCGCCGGCTGGCTTGCGTGGAAAACCCTCGGGCTTGAAGCCGTCGCCGCCGAAGTGCGTGGCGACGGGCGCACCTACTACATGGCCTCGGCATGGGTGCAAACCGACAGCGACATCCAAACCGTGGATGACCTGGCCGGGGTCAACAGCTGCCACACAGGCGCCACCAAATCCGCAGGCATGTTCATGCCCATGAGCTACCTCGTCAAGGAAGGCTTGATCGACGCCACCGCTTACGATGACGACATCAGCCAAGTGGCCGTGATGGCGCAGGACTTCTTCTACACCGCCATCATCGGCGGTGCCTACGGAGGCTACGAAGGCGCGCTCAAGTGCCTCAGCGAAGGCGTTGGGGACGTGGCGTTCATTCGCGACACCACTCCGGCCGACTACTGCGCCGAACCCACGGACGCCCGGGACTGGTGCCTCGAATTGGGCCAGTACCGCGAATTGGTGCAGTTTGGTCAAGTGCCGGAACATCCGTTCATGGTCAGCCCCCACCAAGACGCAGGTACCATCAAGCTGGTGACGGACGCCTTGGTCGCCCTCAAAGGCACGGAAGAAGGGCAAGCCATCCTCGACGCCACGTTTGGCACCAACGAAATCCGACGCGTGACCACCGAGGCTCACTTGGGCAACTACGGGGAACTGATTTCCCACCTGCCTGGAATTACCAGCTACGCGAGCGACAAGTAATGGCTCTCAAGCTGCAGAATCTGGACATTGGCTTCCCGGGCGCATCCCCTCTGGCGCGGAAGCTGAATCTGGAACTGCAGCTGGGCGAAGCCGTTGCCATCATGGGTCCCAGCGGCGGGGGCAAGAGCACCTTGCTCAAGACCATCGCTGGCCTGCTGCCGCCCCGTGGCGGCTCCATGGAAGTTCTCGGGCACCCCAGCCCCGACCGACCCCCCAAGGGATCAGTGGGCTACGTTCCCCAGCGGCTTGGGCTTGTTCGCCACACCAGCGTCCTCGACAACGTCCAACACGGTGCCCTGCACCTGGCCAACCGATGGCAAAGCTTCCTCCATCGCTCCCCGCCTGGCGCCACGGAACGTTCCTGGGCCGCCCTCCGGGCCGTCCATTTGGAAGACAAAGCCCACGAGCCCATCCTTGAGCTGTCCGGCGGACAGCAGCGCCGCGTCGCCGTTGCGCGCACGCTTGTGCAACAACCCCGCCTCCTTCTCGCCGACGAATTCCTCGGCGAATTGGATCCGCGCACGGCCCGGACTGTGGCTGACGCCGTGCGCTCCTTGCAGGAAGAGCACGGGACCGCCGTGCTCATGGTGGAGCACCAGTTGGAACAAGCGCGCTTGGTAGCTGACCGCGTGTACCGCCTTGATGACGGCCACCTGGAGCTGTTGGAATGAACGCGTCCACGCAGGTAAAACGGTGGACGCCCTGGATTGCCCTCGGATTGGCCGTCGCCTGGGCCTGGGCTGGACTTGGCGCCGACTTGAGCCGCATCAATCGGGCACCTTCCGCCCTCGGAGACTTGCTGCAACGCGCCTTCCCGCCCCAGTGGTCGCCGTTTGATGTGCTCTGGAACGCTCTGCTGGAAACCCTGCAAATCGCGGTGCTGGCCACCGTGTTTGGCACGTTGATTGCCCTGCCATTGGGAATCATCGCGGCGCGCAACTTGTTTCCCGTTTGGATTGCCAGCCCCGTGCGGACATTGGCAAGCAGCGTGCGCGTGCTGCCCAGTCTGCTTTGGGCCATCGTGGCCGTGCTCGTCTTCGGCCCCGGCCCCCTCGCCGGCGTTGTCGCCATGACATTCTACACAGTGGGATACCTTGCCAAGTTGCAATCGGAATCCTTCGAAGGCATTCCCCGCGACGCCTTGGATGCGGTGCGCGCCATGGGTCTGGGTCGTCCCACCATTGCATGGCATGTGGCGTTGCCCGAAGCGGCCAACGCGCTGCGAAGCCAAGTCCTCTTCATGTTCGAGTACAACGTGCGCAACAGCAGCGTCGTTGGCATCGTGGGCGGCGGCGGGCTGGGGGTTCTGCTCGTCAATGCGTTCCAATTCTTTGACTACGCTCGGCTGAGCGCCATCCTTCTCTTGCTGTTTGGCACCGTGGTATTGATTGATTTGGCAAGCTTCGCCATTCGCCGCCGCTTCATCGAACTCGAGCATGCGCCCCGCGCCAAGTGGCGCCACATCTTCTTCCCCCCTCGGAGTGAATCTGAATGACCGAAATGAGCCTCACCCTACGCAACATCGCCCGCTACGTCAAGGACATTGACGCCAACGTTCCCCTCTACGAAGCATTGGGCTTCAAGTTGGTTCGCAACGCCGGCGACATGAACGTCATGGAGCACCCGGATGGCTTGCAAATTGTGCTGCATCGCTGGGATGAGCGCCCGACCACCATGCTGGATACGGCCATCGGATTCACGCTTGCGGGCGACGCCGAGCCGGTGCAGCAATACCTGGAGGCCGCCGGTTGGACGCTCCTGCGCGCACCGCACGCGAGCGACGTTGGCTACTTCTTCATTTACGGCGACTTGGATGGCAACCCAATCAATCTCGTGGGCAAGCCCTTGGGTCAAGCGCCGCCCCCGGGCACCGTGAAGTTGGTGCTCAAAGACGGCGTCGCCATCGCCGAGTCGTAACGTCGGGCCATTGCCGAACGTTCGCAAAAGCAACAAACGGTCCGGCAGCTACGAAGACGCATGCGTCTCATTGCGTTGACCATCGTGGCCCTTCTCGTTGCGGCTCCCTCCGCCGATGCGTGCTCGCTCTTCTACCGCAGCTTTTGGCTGGGCGATTTGGACGGCGACAACGTGGTCACGGCCATCGGCCAGGACGCCGTTTGGATTGACTTGGCGACGGGGACCCAGCACACCATTGCCGAGGATTTCTTCCCCGAGCTCCGCGCCGCAGGCGGGCTTGTGTTCCATGCGGGTCAACAAGGGCTCGGTGCCGACTGCTCCGGCACCCCGTACTTTGAGGTGGAGGATGCAAGTGGGAATGTCGTCTACGAGCGCGGCCAGGTGGAAGCGCACGATGTGGACGACGGGTTGCTTGCGGTGCTGCAGGGCACCACCGTCGAAATCATTGACACGGTTACGTGGGAAACTCTTCACACCATCAATTATCCCCGCGGCGACGGGGGCACGGACATGTTCGGAAACCCGTCTGGGTTGGCGGTGAGCATCGCACTGGATGCGGCCAACCAGCGGTTTGCAGCCACCGATGCCGCAGGCGAGTTGCTGGTGATTACGTTCGATGAAGTGCTCGTCGCCCGGTACGACTTGGGGGCCGACGCGCCACCGGTTATCGCGTGGCATGGCGAGCAATTGGTGTTTGGTGCCGCCGAAGGGTCGGCGGCCACGTTCACCGTGTTCACGAGCGTGCCCCAAGGTGACCGGTTCACGGTGCACTTGGCGGATACGGGATACTATGCGGAGCCGCACATTGCCGCCGGCAGCATGCTCCTGGTCCAGCACGCCGATCGCGTGGTGCGCATCGATGGCGTCGACACCTACGAATTGAGCATCCCCTCGGGTCACGCCGTCGGAGCCATTGCTGCCGATGGCAACGCCGGCGTGTTGCTGGTCACGGAAGAAGAAAGCAACGGGGGCGGCAGTGCCCTCGGCATCCAGTCCCTCGATGGCGATGGTTTTGGAATGTACCGGGCCGGCATGGACGGCGCGTGGCTGCCGGCCGCGACGCCCGGGTTTGCTTGGGGAGCCGGGCCGCCCATCGCGATGGAAGACGGTGGCGCGCCTCCTGGCCCCGGAGGCGACGGCACGGATGGTGGCGACGGCTCCTCCGAAGTGACGACGCCCGCCCCCGCCGCGCTGCTTGCCCTGGGCGCCCTTCTGTTGGTGCGCCGTCGTCGCTA
>JBFJWV010000004.1:0-15772 GCA_041623515.1 Thermoplasmatota archaeon
CATGGCACTGTGAATGCCATATTTGCGGGCGGCGTAGTTGGCCGTGGAAACCACTCCCCGCCCGTGCCCTTCGCGGGGGTCAGCGCCAATAATGACGGGTCGGCCGCGAAGGGTCGGATCCAGCTGTTCTTCTACGGATGCATAGAACGCATCCATGTCCACGAGGAGGACGATGCGCTGGAAGTCCACGGGCATTCAACGATGTGCTGCGCAAAGCCGACGCGCAGGGGCAAGTGAAGCTACTGCCGCCGGTCTGCTTAAGACGACACCCGACTGGCGGGCCGCATGGCGGGTCGGCTGCAGGAATTGGAGGCAAAGGCCGGCCATGGCATCGATGAGCTGGCCAAGTCGCTCTTGCGTTTCCGTGTGGTTCGCGGCCCGGCCAGTTGGCTCGTCAACAGCGCCTTTGGGCAATTCTTCATCAACCGTGTGGAGCGCCTGCAAACCAAGCGTCTTCTCGGTCGTGTGCTGGCGGAACCCGTGCCGCACCACGTTGGCATCATCATGGATGGCAACCGGCGCTTTGCTCAGGTGCTCGGCCTGGCGGATGTCGGCTTGGGCCACGTGGCCGGTCAAGAGCGGTTGGAAACGGTCCTCGATTGGTGCCTCGAAACGCAGATTCGCGTGCTCACGGTGTACGCATTCAGCACGGAGAACTTTGAGCGTGCCGACCCGGAGCGGGAATTGCTCATGGAATTGTTTGAGCACAATTTCCGGAAAATGGCCGATGATCCACGCGTTCACAACAACCAGATTCGTGTCCGTGTGATTGGTCAACTGGAATTGTTGCCCGACTCCGTCCGTGAAGCGGCAGAGCATGTTATGCAACGCACGGCGGACTATGATGCCTACCACTTCAACGTGGCCGTGGCCTATGGGGGCCGGCAAGAAATTGTGGATGCCGTGCGGAGCATTGCGCGGGATGTGCGCGACCACGGCCTCAAGGCCCAGGAAATCACGGCCCAGACCATCCAAGAAAGGCTCTACACGCCGGACTTGCCCGACCCGGATTTCATCATTCGAACCAGTGGGGAGGAGCGCATCAGCAATTTCCTGCTGTGGCAGCTCGCCTACGCGGAGCTGTACTTTGCGGACGTCTACTGGCCCCAGTTGCGCAAGCGTGAATTCTTGACGGCCATCAACGAGTACCAGTTGAGGCAGCGCCGCTACGGACGTTAGGTCGATGGTTCGCGTTCCCACTCGGCGATGTTCTCGCCGGCCAATTCGATGGCCGCTGCGACGGTTTGTTCACGGATGGCATTCCGATCGCCTTCCAGGTTCAACCGATGCGCATTCATGACATGGTTGGGGCCGAGAACGGCCACCCATACGGTGCCGACCGGCTTGGCGTCGGACCCTCCCTCGGGGCCCGCCAGACCCGTGACCGCGATGGCCAAGTCGGCACCGGTCGCATCGCGCGCACCGTGGGCCATCGCCTCGGCCACGCTTGCGCTGACGGAGCCGGCGCTCTGCAGCAGTGCATCATCAACACCCAGCAGGGAATGCTTGAGCGTGTCTGCGTAGGCAACGATGCCTCCGATGAACACTTTCGAGGCACCGGGGATGCCCACGATGGCGGCCTGCAGGAGGCCACCGGTGCACGATTCCGCGACCGCAACGTGAAGACCGTCAGCTTGCAATCGAGCGACGAGGGCTTCCGCGTCCATGCTACTCCATGCGCGCCAAGCGCTTGGAAGCTTCGATGCTCTCGAGGACCGGAATCACGGCGGCTGGCACTGCCTTTCGCCACGCGCTGTCTCCTTCGGCAAGCCAAGCGCGGATGGTTTTGCCTTCCCAGTGCTCGCGGGATTGGAGGCCGGACCTGACCACGTCGCACCCCGCATCTTCAAACAAATCCAGGGTTGAATCATCGTTGCCGAATACGTGGTCCACCGGTCCCGTCAAGCCCAGAACATGGGCTGCATACCGGGGAGGATCGTGGAGGTCGGGAACTCCGAGAATATCAATCTGCGAGCCGAAGACAGCGCTCAGCATGGCGGCGCGTTCGTCAAAGGTGAACGGATTGCGCACGCTCGGCTTCGCATCGGACGAGCCGACGACGACGGTGACGTGAACGCAGTCCTCGATGGCGCGTTGGATTAGGTGCGCATGTCCTTTGTGAACGGGCTGAAACCGACCAACGACCAAGCCACGCATTAGATCACGGCTTTCGTGGCAATTTCACTGAGCTTGGAGAGCAATTCCTTCTTCGCAGGGCCCTCCAACGCGTGCTCCAGCACGTCGGTCAGGGTCTTGCAAGGAATCACTTCAATCTTCTCTGCGAACTCGTCTTCGATGAGCACGTCGATGAGGTTGGCGTAGGGAATCAGGACCTTCTTGAGTCCGGTCTTCGCTGCAGCTTCAATCTTTGCTGTGACGCCGCCCACCGGCAGCACGTGGCCTTGGACGCTAAGGCTGCCCGTCATGGCAATGTCTTGCCGGACGGGAACACTGCGAAGAGCCGACAACACGGCCGTGGCAATGCTGACACTCGCCGAGTCACCTTCCACGCCTTCGTACGTGCCGATGAATTGGACGTGCACGTCGTGGTTGCTGACATCTTCGCCCAGGAACTTCTTGATGACGGCGCTGATGTTGAGAACCGCTTCCTTGGCGATTTCACCCAGTTTTCCGGTGGCAATGATGCGGCCTTCACCCTTGCTGGATGCCGGTGTCACATCGCTCATGATGGGCATCACGATGCCACTGTTTTCGGACATGCTGGGGTCCGCGCTCATCACGGCCAATCCATTGACCATGCCGATGCGGCTCCCCTCGGTGAGGTGTTGGCGGTATTCCTTGCGCCCTTCGATGTAGCGGTCCGCAATTTGTTGCTCCAAGCCGCGGGCGATGCTTTTGGCCCGCAGCACGTGGTCTTGCGTTGCAGCTTCCGCACCATCCTCAACAGCCAAGTCCCCGGCGACGCGCACCAGGCCGCCAAGTTCGCGCAGGCGCAGGGTTAGCTTGCCTTTGCGTCCGCCGCGGCGCTGTGCCTCATGGATGATTTCGGCGACGCCGGCTTGGTCAAAGTGGGGGATCTTGCCGTCGCGCAGAACTTCCTGGGCAACGAAGCGCACCAGCTTCTCGCGGTTGCTGTGGGTGTCGTCCATTTTGTCATTGACGTACACTTCGTAACCGTAGCCGCGAATCCGCGAGCGCAAGGCGGGGTGCATTCCTTGCAGCGCATCCAGGTTGCCGGCTGCGATGAGAATGAAATCGCAGGGAACGGGCTCGGTCTTGACCATGGCACCACTGCTGCGTTCCGATTGGCCGGTGATTTGGAACTTCTTGTCCTGGATGGCCGTGAGCAAGTGCTGTTGGCTTTGCAACGCCAACGTGTTGATTTCGTCGATGAACAAGACGCCGCGATGGGCCTTGTGGATGGCGCCCGATTCAACCCGGTCATGGGCCGGCGTCTCCAGGCCACCTGCTTGGAAGGGGTCGTGGCGCACGTCGCCCAGCAAAGCCCCGCTGTGGGCGGCCGTGGCATCGATGTAGGGTGCGACTTCATCGGGGTCATGGGCCACCAGAAGCTTGGGCACAAAGCTGGTCGGGCGGTTCATGCCCGTGTTGCGGAAGATCAGGAAAACGAGGAAGGCCGCGATGAGGCCGTAGAAAATGTACTGGGGTTGCCCCTGCGTGACGGCGAAGAAAATGGCGGCGCCTGCAAGCGTCACCATCAGGACCATCATCATGAAGCCCCGTTGCTCCTGCTTCTTGCGGGCTTCGAACTTTTGGGCATCCACGATTTCTTTGCCCTTGCCTGCGGGCACCACGCGGATGCGCGGCGCGTTCTCGTCTTCTTGGTTCGGGTACGCAATGATGTCTTCGAGTTCTTCCTTCGGCAGGAACTCCGTCATGGCCCGCGCCAGCATGGATTTGCCTGTGCCGGGCTCGCCAATCATCATGACGTGGCGCTTCTGCTCGGCGGCCTTGCGTGCCACGTTGACGGCGTGGTCTTGGCCGATGACTTGATCGAGCAATTTCTCGGGGACATCGATGTCCGCTGTCGTGTTGAACGACTGGGTCTGAATCCAATCGTTGACGGGGGGCAATTCGCCTTGGACAGGGGCCTTCGGCGCCTCGTCGGGGGCATCTCCGTTTTGGGGCGGGTTTTCCGCGTCCATCACCAAGCGTCCCTTGGAGGGAGATGCGGCATAAAAGCGACCGGTTGGGGGACCAGCGATATGCGGGAGCGCTGGCGCTCCGGAATCGGGCACGTGGGCCGGCAAAAATTGCCTATTCCTCGTCGCCGAGCTTGTCCGCGACGGCTTGTTCGGCCTTGCCCAGTTGGGAGCCGACCCATCCGTCGATGGTTTCGACGAGTCCCTTGAATTGTTTCGGGGATTTTGCCTGAATGAAGGCCCGCGCGGCTTCGCCTTCATCCTTGTATTTTGTTTTCAGCGCCTGGAATTGACGGAAGGCCGTCTTCATTTGGTTGTGGACGGCCTTTTCGACTTCGTGGACGTAGTCCTTCGTCTCCATCTTGATGCGGGGTTCCGTCGGACCTGGGTAAACAATCAGGACCTCTTCTCCTGCGTATTCACTGAGGCCGGACACCTGGCCGTTGGGGCTGACGCGCTTGGTGCCGAGAATCTTGCCTTCCGTTCCAATGTCGATTTTCATGTGGCAACCTGTAGGACATGGTGTGCATGAGTGCCCTGATTTATAGGGTCCACTGGCAGTCGAGAGGTTGTGCCAGCCCCCGAGGAGGTCCTGCAACTGGGTTCGTGCCGTCTGCTGCTGATGGGAACCATCCCGGGTTTTGTGCCCGACGGCGACCGCGTGGCGAACGCCATCAAGAGCCATGGGCCCGACACCATTGCCCTTGGCGTGCCGCCCGAGGACTTGGAAGCCCTGGAGTCCCTCGCCGCAGATCCCAGCTTGGCCGATGGCTTGGAACCCGATGAATTGGATGCGTACATGCTTGCCGAATTGGAGCATTGGGGAGCCACCCAATCGGTGCCGAGCCCCGATTTGCAGGCGGCGCACGCCACGGGCGTTCCCCTCGTTGGCGTGGACCTAACGGACGGGCAGCATTCGGACCGCTTCACGGAATTGGTCAAGATGCGTCATCTCGTTCAGCGGCAAAGCGCCCGCAAGAAGGCGATGAAGGTGGGAGCGGACGGGTGGCCTGACCCTTACGAACTCACGGCAGCGTGGGACGCCAAATTGCGCGCCGTGGCTCCATTGGCGACCCTTGAGGACGAGCGGGAAGCGGCCATGGCGGCTGGCATTCAATCGGCAACCGAGGGCAAGGCGGCCGTTGTTGCCGTCGTTCACTCCGCACGCTTTGCCGGCGTGCTGAGCCGGTTGCAAAGTCAAGGCCAAGCCCTATCTTGAGCAAGACCGTTCGTCGCCCGTGCGCCGTGCCCTCCTGCTGTTCTTGATTCTCACTCTTCCAGCAGCAATGGGGGCGGACGTGGAGTTGCAACTGCCGGAGGAAGTGTCGTTTTCCCAGGGATTCCTCATGGCGGGACACATCGAAGGGTTGCCGGGGCTGGAGGCTCCGGTTTTGGTCAATCCGGCCGCAGCGGAGCTGGGCCAAGGGACCCTTCGCGTTTGCCCCACCGACCAAGGAGGAGATGTTCTCGAAACCATCGCCCAGCTGCGCAACGAGTGCCAAGACCAGGAACTTCACGAAAACCCCATTCTCGAGTTTGGATTGGGCACTGTTCTTCGCTTCGACGGCACCTTCGATGCCCCGGCAGATCAAGAGGCAGCCATCGCAGCCTTCGACGGTGCCGGTCACTGGCTTGTCATGGTATCCAACATGTTGCGCCTGGACAGTAGCAACGGCATTGGGTTTGCAGCCATTTCAGCCAAATCCGTCGTCACGGTGGTGACGGACGACGGCGCATCCACTTACGCAGGCAACGAATGGGTGTTCTTCCATGAGAGCACAGCCACCACTTGGGATGTGGATGGTTACGGGGCTATTGGAGAAACCGATTCGATCCGACTTGAGGCCGCCCCTCGCAATGAATTTCACCAGCTAGGGGACCCGTTTTTGCTGCTGGAGCTGCAAGAAGGAATGCTCGGCAAGGAAGGTCGCGAACGACGCGCGGATGTGGCAAGCATCGTCAACCAGTTTGGCCGCATCCCCGACCTGGTCAACGGAGCCGTTTACGGCCACCTGAACGGGACCGTGGGCCAGCACAGCTACGACGGCTCGTTGGCCATGGTCCGCTTCGAAAACGCCACGCTGGCCATTGACGGCACCACGTTCACTGGTTCAGGCCAACCCTTGCTCGTCATCCGGGAGGGAGCCGTCGGAACCGGGGGCCGCAACTGGGAGCCCCTCTGGTGGCTGGGCGCAATCCTCTGGGTGGCGGCCATTGTTTCGTCCGCGTACCGACGCTATCCCGTCCCAGCGGAAGGCGCCCGGCGCTGGGCCAATGCAGGGGCCGGCCTGCTGGCGTTTCTGATCATCGATTTGTACGTGTTTTGGCGCCTTGCTGGCGCCGCCGCCCTGGCCACCATTTTCCGGGGTGATCGGTTGGGCGTCATCATGGACGTAACCGGCATCACCGTGGTCACCCATTTGGTCAGCTGGTTCGTCTTCTTGGTTCCCCTGCGGCTGGTTTTGAGGAAGTTCATTCCGGGAAAATGGGCCTGGGGCGCGGACGGCATCGCGGTGCTTGCCTACATCATCGTGCTCTTTGTGAGCCCGGCCGCCATGCTAGCTGGGGCCAACGACGTCCTGCGATTCTGACCGTTTCCGGTAGTACGCCATGGTACCCAGTTCCACCACAGCGCGGACAATGCCACCAATCAGCACCACGGCGGCAAAGAGCACCGTCGTAACCAGGAACCGGTTGCTGATGGTGACAATTCCGGCAGCGGAATCGGCGTTTTCGCGGCCGTTGCCGTCCAAGAAATAGCCGGCGGTTTGCTTGTCGTCCGTTCGCTCCAGCTCATCCGTGACGCCTTCGATGGTAAATCCCTTGGGCACGGTGAAGCGGACGTCAAGGGTCCAGCCGGGCTGCACGGCCAGGTTGAGCAATTGACTGATGCCCAACACTTGGAATGCATTGCGCTGCGCAAATGGCAGGGTTTGGTTTTCGCGGATGCTGCGCTTCAACGCCTCGTTTTCCGCTTTTTGGGGGTTTTCGGGCTCTGGCACCGCGGTCGCGTTTCCATCTTCGGTGGCCCAAGCCGCGCGCAAAATCTCGTACAAGCTCAGCCGGTCGAGATACTGAAGGTCCACGCGCACCTCAATGCGCAGCGGTGGATCACGGAGGCTCGGAATCCCCGGAGAATACTCGGTTGGATCGGCCAACGCGCCGGTCAATTCGCTGAGGGGCTGGGTGTTTTTCCAATTGATTTCCAAGCCGAGGATGCGCAGGCCCGGCAGCAATGCCGTGACGTATTCGACGGCCAATGCTTCCTGTTGCGCCTGGAATGCCGCAAGAAGCATCCCGGAACCAATGAGCCGCACTTCTTCCGCCGTCAAGGCGACGCGATTTGTCGGTACGCCGAAGGTTCCATTGAGACTGGCGTTGTCATTGCCGACGAATGCCTTGATTGCCTGGTCCAGCCGCTCCGCGCTCACGGCGTAGAAGTCCAAGGCCAAATCTCCTCGCAAGTCGGCTTGGATTTTGCCACCTCCAAAGAGAATGCCGAGGATTTGGTATTCAATGTTGGATGCCAAGACATCGACCGCAATGTGGAATTCTTCCGAATGGAGGTCATCTCCGGTGGTGCGCTCGGCCGGTGGCACCGCCTCGCCCACTGCGGGGTCCAAAATGGGCCGGAGAGTGTCGCCGAGAACGCCGGGGTCCGGCTCCTGAGACAACGCCGCAGGCGCGATGAGGATGGCAACCAATGCAAGGGCCGTTATTCGGACCATGGAGGCACCCCGGCGGTGAACATGACAAGCCATGCAATGGTCACCAAAATGGTCGCAATCAGGA
Organism: Thermoplasmatota archaeon; assembly: GCA_041623515.1. Taxonomy (GTDB): domain Archaea; phylum Thermoplasmatota; class E2; order JACPAO01; family JAHFTW01; genus JBFJWV01. The sequence continues at coordinate 7,917 of JBFJWV010000004.1, forward strand.
GCAAAGCGCCCCATCGGGCCCGCTCACCGGCCTTGCTTTCGAAGGCTCCCTCGGAACGATTGCGGAAGCGAAACACCATGGAGCGCGCAGCAAAAATGGGTGCCACGGCAAAGATGGCGAGGGAGCCACCCACGGCAACCATGTAAGCGGGCAGACGAAGAACGCCCAAATCATCCAGCGTCAAAGCCGCCATGAACCAGAGCAATGCCGCGGCCAACGTCGTGGTGCGCGTTGCACGAATGCCGGTCTCCATGCGGCCCGGGTCCGGACGAAACGCTGGGCTCTGGTGCCTTTTGACGAAGGCTCCGACGGCCCGTGCCCGCTCGCGGGCAGGTCCCAGCCAGGCAAGTTGGGGGCGGCTCTTCGGCATCAATGGGTAAGGGCCGCTGGACCATTTAACGACCATCCGACATTGTGGCTTCACGCAACAACCCATCATTGATATTCAGGACTTGGCTCGCGAGGCATGTGCAGGACGTATGGGTGGAGAAGTACCGGCCCCAGAACCTTGCCGACATTGTCGGTCAAGAGGAAACCGTCGGTCGGCTCAAGGCCTACGTTGAATCTGGCAGCGTGCCGCATTTGATGTTCGCGGGCCCCCCCGGGACCGGGAAAACGACCAGCGCCATCGCACTGGCGAAGGACCTGTACGGCGAAGACTGGAAGGGTCGATTCTTGGAACTCAATGCGTCCGACGAGCGCGGTATTGGCGTCGTGCGCGGCAAAATCAAGGATTTCGCCAAGGTCGCCACCACGGACCGCACCGGATTCAAGATCGTGTTCCTGGACGAAGCGGACGCGTTGACGCACGACGCGCAATCCGCGCTACGCCGGACCATGGAGCGGTACACGCAAACGACCCGTTTCATCCTCAGCTGCAACTACAGCAGCAAAATCATTGACCCCATCCAGAGCCGGTGCGCCGTGTTTCGGTTCCGGCCGCTCAACACGGACCAAGTGAAGTCATTCATTCGGCGCATCGCAAAAGCCGAAGGTGTCGAAGTCACCGCGGACGGTGTGGATGCCCTCGTGTTCGTGGCGAAGGGTGATTTGCGCAAAACCGTCAACACCCTGCAAGTGGCGGCGGCGTTGGGTGGTACGGTGGATGGTGAAGCCATCTACAAGACCACCAGCACAGCACGCCCCGAAGAAGTTCAGAAACTGTTGGAGACGGCGCTGGACGGAGATTTCATGGCCGCTCGCAACGTGTTGGATGGGCTGCTCATTGATTACGGGCTCAGCGGTGAAGACGTCATTCGCCAAATTCACCGCAGCGTGTTTGACCTCACCATTGAGGACCGGCTGAAGGTGGCGCTGGTGGACAAGGTGGGCGAAGCGGAATTCCGCATGGTCGAAGGGGCCAACGAGCGCATTCAAATCGAGGCGCTGCTGGCCCAATTTGTTCTGGCCGGTTCCAGTTAATCCGCGCCCACGTGGCTGCGGGCGAAATTGACCAGGCGGTCAACCAAGCCCTGTTCCACGTTGACCTTCAAGACGCGGCTCTTCTTGCGTCGCGCTTCAATGCCATCAATGGCGGCCTTGAGCCTGATGGGGTCGGCCTCTGCGAGTTGTTCCGGGGTGTGGACGCCGGCCATGACGAGGATTTCCGCATATTGGGGCCCGATGCCCTTGACATCCATGAGGTGAATCATGCGCTGCCAGGAGCGGATGTTCTCCCCGGTCGTTCCGATGGCGGCGCCCGTTGAGGCCGGGTCCGCCATGCGGAGCTGGCTGAAGTCAACAATGCCGCATTTTTCCTCGAGGCGTGCTGCATACGTGGGTCCAATGCCCTCAATGTCGATCACCTTGCGACCTGCGCCGGGCGGCGTCTTTTGCTCGCCATAGACGACGCCGGGGTCGCTAATCAGGCCCGCTTCCCTTTGGGCCTGCAATGACCGGCCCTTCGCGGGATTTTCCTGGACGGCAACGGCGTCGGCCACCGTGGATGCCAAGTACACCAGCAGGCCGAGGGTCACCCCGACGAGAACCAGGACCGCGATGGCAATGCCGAGCGCCGCGCCGGCCACATGGATGGGTCCACTGCCGGGGTCCATGGTGGCCAGAATGATGCCACCAGCGGTCAAACCAAGGATTCCGAAGGCGGTGAGGTATCCGTAGAGGCTCGCGACGGAGGGCGCATCCGGCAGGGGGGATGTGGCGACGAGACCGCGCAAGAACCAGAGGAACGCGGACAGCACCAAGGTCAGGACCAGCAAGGCGACACTGGTTCCGACGAGGATTTGGGCAATGGCTGCGGCTTCCATCACCGGGCGCGCGAACAAGCCGATAAGGAATGCGATGCCCAAGCCGGCTCCCAGGATTTGCATCAGGTTGCGGTACCGCGTGCTCGAGATGGGTCCTCCTGCGGAGGCAATGACCAATGTGATGCGGTGCATGAAACGCAGGCAAGCAAACAACACGACGGCAATGGCCAATGCGCCCACGGCCACGCCGGCCGTTGCGCCGGCGACGCTGATGTTGCCGGGTCCCGGTTCAGCGATGGCAATGGCAATGGCCGCCGCGATGAGCCCAACGCTCAACAGGCCCGCCAAAGACCAGTACAGCTTGCGGACGTTGGGGTGTTGCGCCATGGCCGGTTAGACAATGGGCCGAACTTGAACGATTCGTGCGCCTAATCGTGGCGGTGGACGGCCATTTGCCACACCAATGCGACGAATGCCACCGTCAAGACCGCAAGCCACACAGCCAAACCCCATGCCGCCGAAGCAACGGAGATGCTGCCGGGCCCCGGCGTCACCGTCATGGCGACAACGATGGCTGCAATGACGCCCAGCAGAATCAGGAATCCAATCTTGACGAACATGTTGCCGACGACGGGCTGCGTTTCGCTCACAGGACTTGACCGGCGTTGCGGCTTGTAATGGCTGCGGTCTTCAGTAGGCGCCCAGAGGGGCCTTCATGATTTCCCGCATTACAACCGTCGCATACGCGCCGCGGCCCAAGCTGAAACCCACCACAGGATCTCCATCCACCCACTCGCACGTGAGATCATTGACGTGCATGTGGATGGCCCGCCGGCGTCCCTGGGAGGCCACTTCGGGCAATTCGCGGCAACGGAAGGCCTGGGTGTCAATGCCTGCCTCGGCAAGCGCCGCCTGTTCCAGTTCGCCGATGGCGCCCTCCGCCATGGGACAATCCAACCCAACCAGGGGTGCCGTCAGCACGGCGCGGCCCTTGTCCAATTCGGCTTGGACGCGGGCTTGGTTGGCTGGGGTAACCAGGACGGTCTGGGTTCCGTCTTCGTCCGCGCCCATGACACGGTCGCCCACGTGGGCCTGCGTGACGCCCAAGCCGGCTTCGATGCGCCGGCTGACCGTGTCGTTGAAGAGCCGGGATTGGTGGCTGTGTACGAACAATTGCAGCAGGTTGCGGGGCAGGGCTTGCAGTGCCCAGCGCCAATTGCCTGGCTCCTTCACCAATCGGTCCAACATGGAGCGCTCCAAGTCAAGGCGGTGCGGATACCGGTCAAGAGCAGCCGCTGGGTCGCGGGTCTCTTCGTAGACGGCGCGGGCCTCCCGGGCGTCCTCGTGCTCTCCTGGAAATGGATTGCCCAAGTAAATCCGGCAGGCTTCTTCCAGGTCCCCGGCCACAATGGCTGCACCCATCGGGGAGGTCACGGGCCGGACGCCAGCGCCGAAGCGTTGCGGTCCAAACCAGTTGGGCACTCCGTTTGCGCCTTGGATCTGGGCTAAGCAGTCAGCGACCGCCTCGCGATCTCCGCTGTGCTCACGCACACGCAAAATGAACCGGTTGCCCGCATGGGCGCCCGCATAGGTGGCGCGGTTTGTCCAATACGGCCCGTCGGTGATCTCCACGTCCTCCAGCCGCAGCAAGTCGGGAACCCGCTCGGGAGGACATTGGAACGTGAACCATTGCTCCGTGACGGCCCGCTTGTCCTTCATGCCGGCAAATGCCACACCGCCACGCCGCAAACGAAGCTCGCGGATGGCTTTGCCAGCAAACCGGTTGGTTTCCCAATTGCGCAAGCGAATCCGCGCGGCGCTGTGCTTGCCCTTCTCGGCCGGCGTGGGTGGATTGCCCAGCTCAATGACTAGGAAATCTTCGGGTTCGCTGCGAAGGCGGCCCCCGATGCCTGGCGACGCCGTCAGGTAGGTGCGCAGCCCGATGGCTTGCTCCTCTGCGGGAGGCACCGGGCGGTTTGGCACGCTTAGGCCTTCTTGGCGGCCGCGATGAACGCGTCTTCGAACGCGTCGAATTGGCCGATGAGGTCCTTGATGGTGCGCTTGAGCACCGTTTCGGGCTTGGTGTTGCCCTTGGTGCGCACGTACACCTTCGGCACGCTCAACGTGGGGTGCTCAATGATGTATTCGGCGAATTCAACGTCCTTGTCAGCGAGCAGGGCTTGCTTGATGGGATTCAGGAGGGTCTCGTTCTCGCCGAGAACTTCAATCTCCAGTTCGTTCTTCTCCCGGGTGATGACGCGGAGTTCCATGCTGGGCTTCGCCACAGGAACTTGGCTATAAGCGTTTCAGGAGGGCCACGAGGCCGGGCGGGGCGAACTTCAGACCGTTCCGGAGCCGTAATCGTCCGCGAACTTGCGCGTTTCTTGGTGACCCGTTTCCGGGTCAATCAATTTGTTGCCGTCGCGCACCAATGGCCGGCTTGCATCCAGCTTGCTGACGGCACGAATCACGCCCAAATCGGACTTGTCGCACGCCAGTTGGGGACCGCCCTTGGTGCTGATGACCTTGGCGCGGATGATGTCTCCCGGCTGCACTTCGTCGCCCATTTCACGCACGTAGCGCTCCGCGAGGTTGCGAACCCGCAGGGTCGCCTCGACTTGGTGCAGCATGCTGCCTTCCTTTCCGCGGACCGCGTCGACGCGGACACTGCACAAGTCGGCCTTCATGTAGGTGATTTCGCCCACGATGATGTCGCCTTTTTCGATGGTGACGTAGCCCTTGTTGCGGGGAGTGACGGTGACTTCCATGGACTCGGGGTCCACGCGTTCTTGGCCGTACACGGCAGCGCGAATTTGTTCGCCGTCGTCATACGTGCCATCACCCGGAAGGAGTTCTTCCGAGTAGGCCAGGGGAGTGCCTGGCTCAACAATACGTTCATTGCTCATTGCGCGGCCCACAACGAGGCCCTATATGAGCCAAAGGGGACAATTTCCCATTTTCATTTTTCGCCCATCAAGAAACCCGTAAATATCCCGGTCCTGAAACTTGGTACCCATGTCAGGTGAACTTAGGGATGCCTTGCAGCGCCTCGGCGTGCCTCGGGTGGAGGCTGCGCTGGTGGCCTTTTTGCAGGAGCACGAAGACGCAGCTACGCACGACATCATGGAAGCAACGGAGCTGAGGCAGCCGGAGGTTTCGGTGGGCATGAGGCGCCTCAAAGCCCGTGGTTGGGTGGCTTCGGAGCCCATTCCGCGGGAAGGCAAGGGCCGCCCCATGAACCGCTACAAGCGGCTGGTGGAGCCGCGGACGGTGCACAGCCACTACGAGCGGCATGCCAAGCAGGCCATTGCCGCACTGGAGCAGGCCTGGCAAGACGCCGCCGACTCACTTGAGCCGTTGCAAGCCGTCTGAACGGGCCACAATCACTTCGTCGCAGAGGCCGAGAAACAACCCGCACTCCACGACGCCCGGCATCATCAGCAAGGTGTGCTCCAAGGCCACGGGATCATCGATTTGCGTCCATTTTGCATCAATGATCGGGTTTCCGTTGTCGGTGCGGTAGGTCGTGCCGTCCGCATTCTTGCGTACAGCGGGCGTCGCCCCGAGCGTTTCGACCAGGTTGAGCACCGGCTTCAATCCCAATTCAATGACTTCGATGGGCAGCGCAAAGGTACTGCCGAGGGCTTCCACTTCTTTTGTTTCATCCGCAACCACCACCATGCGTTTGCTCGCCTTGGCAACGATTTTTTCGCGCGTCAACGCCCCCCCGCCGCCCTTGATGAGGTTGAGGTGGCCATCGAATTCATCCGCCCCATCGATGGTCACGTCCACCACGGGGTGCGCATCCAAATCCGTCAATGGAATGCCCCCCTCACGGGCCAGGTTTTCCGAGGCAATGCTGGTGGGGATTCCCTGGATGTCCAGCCCCTCGTCACGGACCCGGCGCGCCAGTTCAAGAATGGTGTATTTCACCGTGGAACCGGTTCCCAATCCAACAATCATACCGTCCGTGACGTCCTTGGCGGCTGCTTCGCCACAGCGCCGCTTCAGGTCCTCTTGGTCCACACGCGGTGGACCCTGCACTCCAACTTAAGCGCCCGCGGCTCGAAAGCTCCTGGGGGGAGCCTGGCAGGCAATGATGCACCGCCGAAGCCAAGCGCAGACGGCATAGGTCGGCTGCAGCGCCCGGCTCCGCCGCCCCCAAGCCTTGCGACAACACGGATATAGGGTCCCCTTGTCGCACGAACTGGGCCCACTGCGGGTCTGGGATGCGGGGACAAACATGCAGGTCAATGTGCAGGCACAAAACGACATTCTGAACGGCATCGGCGGCATCAATGATGCGGCAGAAGCACGCACGTTCATCGAGTCGAAATGTGACGCCGAAAACAAGGCAAAATTCGCCACGATTCAGAACGAAGACGCGATTCTGAAGATTGCCAATGCTGCAGCCGTGATGAAGCCGGACGCCATTTGGTTCAACAGCACGAGCCAAGATGACCACCAGCACGTGGCCACCAAGGCCCTCGAAGCCGGTGAAGAGTTCGAACTGGCGCTCCCCGGCCACACCTGCCACTACGACCTGCCGGAAGAGCAAGGGCGTCTGGTCAATCAGACCTTCTACATCGTGGACGAAGACGAACAAACATCGTCGCTCGCCAAAACCCAACCGCGTCACGAAGCCATGGATTACCTGAAGGAAAACATGGCCGGCATCATGCAAGGCAAAACCATGCTGGTCGCCTTCTGGAACCGTGGGCCCATTGGCGCTGCACCCTCCGTGCCCGCCATCATGGTGACCGATTCCAACTATGTCATTCACTCGGGCAACATCCTCTACACCAACGTGTTTGACCACTTCGATGCGGAAGCTGAACGGGCCGGCGTCTTCTTCACGAATTGCCACAGCATGGGCTCCTTCCGCAGCGAAGATGTGGCCAAGGCGCGGGTCTACACGGACCGCAGCCAACGCACGACGTACTCCATGTACACCACGTACGCCGGCAATGCCCTCATGCTCAAGAAGGGCAACCACCGCCTCACGGTGGATTTGTGCACCTACGAGCGCCGCGGCGAACAGCTCTCGGAGCACATGTTCATCACCGGCATGACCGGCCCAAGCGGTCGCAAGACCTTCTTCGCCGGCGCTGCGCCCAGTGGCTGCGGCAAGACCACCACGGCCATGGTGGGCAGCGATTTCATCGGCGATGACCTGGCCCAAATGTGGATTGGCGACGATGGCACCGTCCGGGCTGTTTGCCCGGAAATCGGTATTTTTGGCATCGTGCGCGACTGCAACGAAGCCAGCGATCCGTTCCTGATGCAATGCCTGCGCGGCGAAAAGCCCGCCGAGGTCATTTTCAGCAATGTCCTCGTCGACGGCCAAGGCAACCCGCGCTGGGAGGGCGACGGTTGGTCCAGTCCCCGCGGTGGCAAGCACTACCTGGGCACGTGGCAACCGGGCATGAAGGACGCCAACGGCAATGACGTGCCGTTTAGCAACAAAAACGCCCGATGCACCCTGTCCGCAAACAAGATTCACAATTACAACGAGGAGTTGGCCAGCAGCACGGATGGCGTGCCCGTCAAAGTCATCACGTACAGCGGCCGCGACAGCGACACCATGCCGCCTGTATGGGTTGCCAAGGACGCCGATGAAGGCGTCGTGATCGGCGCCAGCATCCAATCGGC
>JBFJWV010000005.1:0-15379 GCA_041623515.1 Thermoplasmatota archaeon
ACTTGGTGCAATTGAGCCCGCGATCCAATAACGACGGGCAACCGGCTTTGCAACACATGGGCCTTGGCGGCATCCAGGGATTTCTTCAGGTCGTGCCGCACTTCACGCACCACTTCATCCAAGTCCACTCGCTCCTTGACGCCGCCGGCAGAATCCACGCGGCTGTATTCGAGCAATCCGTCAATCAAGTGGCTCATGCGCTTGGCGCTGCCAGCCGCGTAATCGATGAATTCGTCCGCCTGCGCATCCAATTTGCCGCGGTACTTCCGCTTCAGCATGCTGGTGTAACTTCGAATGGTTCGTAGCGGTTCCTGAAGGTCGTGGCTGGCGATGTGGGCAAACTCCTCGAAGTCACGGTTTGACCGGGCCAATTCCAATGCTTGCCGCCGTGCGGAGTCGGTGCTCTGCCGGGCGGCGCGCAAAAGCACCTTCGAACCCAAATACCACAGGTACACGAAGGAACCCGTCAAGCCAATCAAGACAGCGTACGAAAGCAGGGCGCCGACGCCTGGCACGGGGGAGGCCATGCCACGCACCCCGGGCCCGACAACAATGAGAGCGGCAGCAACCAAGTACGCAGCCATCACCATGATGAAGCCGCGACTCAACCCCTGGCCGGCGATTGAAAACACCGGTGCGTCCTCCCGGCGGAACTTGCGCAAACCGGCCCCGGCGAACGCGGCCGCCCCCAGGGGCATGAACATCGCCCCAATCGCGAAGGGCATCAGAGCCGAACTGGACTGCGTGATTTCACGCTCCTGGAACACGAGCGTGTAAACCCCGGGCCCCTCACGATCCACAATTTCGCGGGGCACCGTTGCCTGGTGCACGTTGACGCTGACCAAATCCTCAATCAGAACGCGTCCATGATCATAGCCCGCGGGGCCCGCCGAAACGCGCGTTCCAAGTTCACGCATGATTCCACCATCTGGGAAAATCACGTGACTGAAGGTCACGTTCGGATTCATCTGAATCTGGAGGTTGACCTGGTATTCCCGCAAATCGGCCGCACTCACCCGCACCTGCACGCGGGTTTCCTGCAGGGCAACCCCTTCGGCATTTCGCCGCGTTGTGTCAACCCCAACCAAGTCGGCGGGAATCAACGAGTGTTCCAACTGGATGTCCCGGATGGATGCCTCCACGTGGACCCCCGACGTGATATCTCCAGGGCGGCCCGTTTCCTCAAAGAACGACCGATCGTGGAAGGAAAACTCGATGAAACTTGTTGAACCCGCCGGCGTGCCACGGGCCTCGAAATTGTACGTGTCGGGTTGTGAGCCGGAAGCGGGAGGGAACACGTCAAGGGGCTCGGAATTGCCCTCAAGGCGCACCGTTTGCACGAAGTCAACCGGAGCCACCGCCGAGAATTGCTCAACGGTGCGGTTTGCCACGAACCGGCCATGAATATGGTCCACAGCTCCGTGCGGCAAAGTGAATTCGTAGCGAGCGGTGCCGCAGCCGGACGTATAGTAGCCCCGCCGGGCCTGCTCGTCGAAGAGGGTGGTCCCGGGGCCGTTTTCCAGGAAGGAAAAGCCCGCGCCCTTCTCCACAACGACGAATTCCGTGAAATCGCATTCGCTCGTATCAAAGATGAGGCTGTCCGCAGAAACGTCTTCGAAATAATTCACCCAGGCGTTGACCAGTAACGGCGCGGCGCTGGCGCCCGGCGCGATGAGCATCAGGACGGCCAGCGAACCCAGAACCCGCACGATACCAGGAGAAACCCACCCCTATTTGACAGCGTTATTTGTTGGGAACGCGGGCAATTTCGAACCAAAACTCCTCGATTTCAAGCACCGCGCGAATGAATTCATCCAAGTCGACGGGCTTCGCCACGAATGCGTTGGCGTACTTCTCGTAGGACTTGGCAATGTCATTGTCCCGAGTTGACGTCGAGAAGACCACGACCGGAGTTTTTTGGAGTCGGGGGGCCGACTTGATTTTGTCCAAAACTTGGAACCCATCCATGCCGGGCATGTTCAAGTCCAGCAAAATCAAGTCCGGCAAATCCTCGTCTTCATCGAGGAGCAAGGCCATGCCTTGTTCCCCGTTTTCGCAGATGACGAGCTTCGGGTCCAGCCGCGACGACTTGAACGCCTCTTGGACGATGCGCACGTCTCCTGGGTCGTCGTCCACCATGAGAATGGTGGGCTGATTGGACATGGCCATGTCGGGATAATTGAGGCGCGGCTTAAGTGCGTTCCCCGACCACCGGTGCGGGCAGGTGCGCGCGATCCAACCAGAAGCGCGCCATGTCGCCAAAGGTCATCAGAAACTCTTCCAATTCGACCGGTTTGGTAACGAACGCGTTGGCGTACGCCCGGTAGGCGCGCTCCACGTCGGCCGGGTTGCTGGACGTGGTGAGCAGAATCACGGGGATGTGGCGGGTGTTTTCGTGCCCGCGAATGGTGTCCAGCACGTGAAACCCATCCATCTCCGGCATGTTGAGGTCAAGAATCACCAATGAGGGGCCCCACGCCTGAATCTTCGCATGCGCTTTTCGGGGATCCGTCAGCGAATCGAATTCAACGGACAGCGTGCCCGCCCGGACCGCCTCTTCAATCAGGCGCAGGTCGCCGTGATCGTCATCAATGGCCAGAACACGTGGAATCAAGCCGAGGCCCCCGGAAGCTCAATGATGAACGTGGACCCCTTTCCGGGCGCTGAATCCAACGTGATGGTCCCGCCCAGGCGCTCAATGATTTTCCTGCAAAGGGCCAAGCCAATGCCTGTTCCCGCGTAGTCATCGGCGCGATGCAAGCGCTTGAACACAGCGAAAACACGTTCGTGATGCTCCTTAGCAATGCCGATGCCGTTGTCCCGGACCCAAATGGTTGTCCGGTCGCCCTCCACTTCTGCTGAAACCTCCACGCGGGGCTTGGCGCGGGGCTTCTGGAACTTCAAACCGTTGCCGACCACATTGTACAACACTTGCTGCAGCAGGGCCCCGTCCGTTCGAATCATGGGCAGGTCTTTCCAAATCAGTTGCGCCTTGCTTTCGGCGATGCGCAGGTGCAGGTCTTCCCGGACGCCTTCCATGAGTTCGCCAAGGTCCACTTGTTCGACTTCCACCGGGCGCTGGCCGACCCGGCTGTAATCCAAGATGTCCGTGATGAGCTTCTGCATCCGCTTGGCGCCGCTGACGGCGTAGCCAATGAATTCGTCCGCATCGGCATCCAATTGGCCTTCGTATTTCCGCTGCAGCAGCTGGGTGTAGCTGGCCACTTTCCGAAGGGGCTCCTGGAGGTCATGGCTGGCCACGTAGGCAAACTGCTCCAGTTCCTCGTTGGAGCGTTTCAGTTCGTCTTCCCGCTCCTTCCGCTCCCGGATGTCGGCCGCCATGCGCCGCGTTTCGATGCGTGCCGCGACGTACCACAAGCCGGCCAAAAGGAATCCGACCAGCCCCAGCTGGACGTAGAACGTGTCCGCTTGGGCGCCGCGATTTTGGTAGTTCATTTCGTCAACGCCGATGCTTCCAGCGGTGTAGATGACCTGGAAAACGAAGTACCCAATGATGAGGGCCACGGCACCCAAGAACCGGGTTGCCGCCGCGCGGAATCCCCCCGTGGCAACGCGCCAGTAATTGACCGACGCATAGGCCGCGCCGAGGGCGACGAATCCAATCACGCCCACGGTCACTTCGTACAAGGGCGCCACGCTCAAACGAACGGCCGGCGGGGGCGGTGGAACCTGCTCCAAGGATTGGAAGCTGAACACGTAGTCGCCGGCCAACGGCGCGGCACCCAATGCAACCGTACCCAAGGTTTCTCCCTGGAGCGTTGCGGTGGGCACTTCATGCGCGGTCAAGTTGACGCCGGGGCCTTGAACTCCAACGAGTTCCTTGTCGGCGGCATAGCCAACCAGCAAGTGCCAGGACGAGGCGCTCGCGCCCAGCTCTTGCATCTGCAGGGTTTGCTGGTAGGTCACCAGGTGCCGGGTTTCATCCAATGCTTCCTCGGCCACAATGCGCGCTGGACCGAAGTCGGGGCCGGTCAACCCGCGCCACGTGACGGCAATGTCCCGCACGGGAACCGCCACTGCGGCACCGAGGGCCGACGGAGCCGCGCGGTCGGATTCGCCCGTCCCCTTGTCATGCATGAACCATTCAAGGGTCAAATTGGTGGCAAGGGCATCGAGGGAAAACGGGTACGTGAAGCGGGCCGTCGCATGCTCCCCAACACCTGCGGCGATGTAGTCCGCCGTGGGAAGGGTTCCATTGCCATCGCTGCGCACAGTGAAGCGTTGCACGACTTGCACCGCCTCAACAAGATCCGTTTCGGGGTACTCCACGTGGCGGCCGCTGAGGAAAGTGACTTCGCCGGCCGATGCGCCTGCCGGGATGGTGACGTTGATGGATGCACGGGCACAGGCGCGGTCCTCGGCCCGCTCGGACATGGTAAACGCCGTGCGGTTGCTCTCGATGGTTGCCGTGCCCGAGCAGGCATCGGTGGTCGGGTTCACCCGCTCGTCGAGGGGCGCCGTTTCAACGGCGAATTGAAGCCCCTCCGTGGTGATGACCACGTCCGCAGTCAAACTGGTCCGCAGGATGATGGATTCGGCCACGTCCGTCGCCTCCGCGGCGCCTGCCACGGGCAGGAGAAGGAGCGCCACAAGCAGCCATCCACGCACGGCAGCCACTCCGCAGACGCATACAAGTGCCTTTGCGAACGGCCAACCCAGTTGGGAGCCGCGTCGCGGCACGATGACGAAGTGCTCCCATCGGGCTTTCGGTTGGCTTGCTCAACGAGCAAGGCAAGCGCCCGAGCGCAGCGAGGGATCATCCCGGCGCAGAGTGCGAGCGAAGCGAGTGCTCCCGCCGGGATTTGAACCCGAGTCGTTGGCTTGAAAGGCCAACATGATGGGCCACTACACCACGGGAGCGTGCAAGAAAGCGGCCAGGTCCCAGGGGGACAATTGCGGTCGACTCAAGACCCCATTAAAGCGGTTCGCTCTCGCGTCGGCCCAAAACGGGGGTTGGGGCCAGGTCGAGGCCGCAATTTTTGCAATCAGCGCGGGGGTAGAAGGTGAACGCCTCGCATTCAGGGCACACCCGCCCCACGGGGCAGGAGCCTTCGTAATCCTCAGGCCGGGTGGTCCGCAACACGGACCAGGTGACCAACGGAATCACGAGGCCCAGCGCACCGAGGGTCATCAGAACGCCGCCAATGGCGCTGCGAAGTCCCCCTGGATTGCCGGGCAACCATCCGGCAATGACGGCAACGCCGGCCAGGATGAAGAGGCAGCTCCACACGATGGTGCTGAGGCGCACGGATGGGCCGAGCCGCTCCCCCATATGAGCCTTGGCTGCGCCGCCTTCATTCAAGCGCTTTCACCAATGGCAGTCAAATGGCTGAAACCGGACCGGACCGTTCTTGACACGGTCCGTTGTCGGGCGTTCATCCGCGGGACCTTAGCTTAGTCTGGTTAGAGCGCCGGGCTCATAACCCGGTGGCCGTCGGTTCAAATCCGTCAGGTCCCACTTGTCCGATGACTGGACCCAGCTGCGGCGCACGGTTTTCTTGTGGGCCCTTGGGCTGGCGATCGCCATCGGCGTGACCGCTGCCATTCTGTTGGGGTGGGTGTAAAAGCGAGGAGGAAGGGGGAAGGTGGGAGCCTGAAGACTATGCTTCGGCTTCCATGTAGCCGCACTTGCCGCAGGATTGGCGGCCTTGGTGCTTGGCCATGAAGGTTCCGGGACCGCACTTGGGGCACTCCTTGCGGGTGCGCACCAGCTTGCCATCCACGACTTCGTAGAGTTTGTTGGCGCTCATTCGGCGGCCTCCTCTTTCTTGGTGGTGTTGCGGGCGATGAAGTGCTTGCGTTCGTGCTTTTGAGCCTCTTCGAGGCTCTTGTACACACGGGCAACGCCGCGGGTGGCCGCCATGCCAGTGGCGGACTCCATGTGGTCGACGATGACCGCGCTGCTCTTGGCGCCCAGTTCGCCAGCCAGCAAGTCACGCATGGTGTTGCGGCTGGGGGTGGTTTCGCCGCTATGGTGCATCACGAACTTGACGTCGGTGCGCTCAAACAGGGCGTTGTCCACTTTTTCAGTGATTTCAATGCTCATGGTATCGGTTCCAGCAGCCGCACTCGGGGCGCGGCGGCCTTCATATGTCCCGGGGGACAGGCGCTCCGAGGCCCCATCCCATAAAAAGAAAACCATGAGGCCCCCATCCAACGGTGTGACGGCAACGGAAGTCGGCGTGTTTGCTGCGGGATGCTTTTGGGGGGTCCAGGAGGCCTTTGAAGCCCTGGATGGCGTCACAGCGACGGAGGTGGGTTACACGGGCGGCGACACCGCGCAGCCCACGTACGAAGATGTGTGCGGCAAGTCCACGGGCCACGCAGAGTCCGTTCGCGTGGAATTTGACCCAGCCCGTGTAAGCTACGAGGAGTTGCTGGCCGTGTTTTTCGCATCCCACGATCCGACCCAAGTGAACCGCCAGGGCCCTGACATTGGAGACCAATACCGCAGCGCCATCTTTCCGCAAAACCCCGCGCAAGAGGCGGCGGCCCGGGCAGCCATCCAGCGCGAAGGGGCAGGAGGCAAGCATGGCGCGCCCATCGCGACCACCATCGAGCCGGTAAACGACTGGTGGCGTGCCGAGGAATACCACCAGCACTTCTTCGCCAAACGGGGACGCTAACCGCGCACCAGCGTCTGCAATTCGCTGACCACTTCCCGCATGCGCTTCAATTGGCGCGTGATGGCTTCCAACGCCATGTTTTGTTCGGAGGTGAGGGAACCAAACCGAAGCGCGGCCACCTCCGTTTCGAGCAAAGCCAGCGGGTCACGGAGGTCCCTGGCAACCAAATCGGCGATGCGCCGCCGTGCCTCATCCCGTTCCACCCTGCGCACGGCGAATTTGATGGCTTTGTGGAGATTCTCGGACGTCAGCATATCTTTCGCGATGAAGTCCTGGGCACCGGCTTCCAATGAGTGATCACCGACTTCCGGCTCCTTGCTGGTCAGCGCAATGACAGGCGTGGATCCGGCCACGGCCACGACGTCCTTGACGGTGTTGATGCCACGGCTGTCGCGCAGGTGCAGGTCGCACAAAATGAAGTCGTACCTCTTGCGACCCAGCACATCGCCTGCTTCTTTGACGGATGACACGGCATCCAACCGCGCACCTTCCAACAGGGCACGCACAATGGCCTCGTCCGCGGGTTCGTCTTCAACGATCAATCCCTGCAGCGATGAGGGGTTATCCAACACAGAGCTAAGCATCGGGAAGATGGAGGAAGAAGGTTGTGCCAACACCGGGCTCCGACTCGACGCCCAAACGGCCGCCATGCCGCTCCGCGATGCGACGGCAAACCGCCAAACCCATGCCGGTTCCAGGGACGGCTGCCGAAGCGGTTCCGCGTTGGAACGGCTCGAAAATATGGCGCAGTTCGCGCTCCTCAATTCCTTGCCCATTGTCTTGGACGGTGAGCATGAGGCCGGCCGCAGTTCGCTTGCCGCGAATGGTGATGACCGGGCGCCGCGTTGGGTGCCTGAACTTGATGGCGTTTTGGACCAGATTGAGCAACAATTCCCGCATCAAGGCGGGCTCACAACGCACGCTGGGCAGGTCGCTTGCATTGAGGCGGGCGTCGGCGTCAATCAAATCCCTGCGCAAATCACGCCGCACGTCATCCACGAGCTTCTTGAGATTGACCTCCTCCACCATCAATTCGCGTCGCCCGACGCGGCTGTAATGCCCCACCGCATCCAGCAGCTTCGCCATGCGCACCGCGCCGCCGTTGACCAGCTCCACGAACTCCTGAGCCTCTTCGGTCAGCTCGTCACCGTGCTTCTTTTGCAGCAGCCCCGTGAACGTGGATACGGTCCGCAGCGGCGCACGCAAGTCGTGGGTTACAATGTGCGCGAATTCATCCAGCTCACGATTCGAGCGCTCCAGATCCAGTTGGTGCTTGGCGACGCGCGCCGTGCTGCGAAGCATCTGCCAAATGACAAGCAACGCTGTGGCCGTGGCAATGAGGTATCCGAGCACGATGAAGGACGGGACGGACATGGGCCACGAACCGGCAAACCGGTGAGCCGACGTTGCAAACAGCCAAATCACCAAGGCAAGGCCCAGGGCCACGGACGCCGTGAGGGCAACCAGCGCATACGTGCCCACGTTGGTCCCGATGCTTCGCAGTGTCCGTCGCGTGGCAAAGTAACTGGATGATGTCAAGCCCAAGCTCACCACTTGGCCCAAGCCCAGCAATCCCAGCGTCATTGAGACACCCATGCTGGGGCGGAACGTCAATGCGATGTTGAATTGCAGCTCATAGATGCCGGGGCCATATTCCGCGAGCAGCTCCTCGTCCACATCCACCTGCCGGATGCCATGCATTTCTTGCTCGCTCCAACGGTGGGCCGGAATGTTGCTCCCGTCGGGAGCCACAATGGCCCGAAGCCCATGGCCGGCCGGAAATTCCATGGATAGCCGTTGACCAAAGCCAGAACCGACTTCGGGCAAGGCCACGTCGATGGTGGTGACCGCATCCAAATTGGACGTCCCGGCCACGCTGAACGTGCGCACCTCGGCCACCTCAACACTGTGCCCCGGGAACCGGTAACCAATGTCGATGACGTTGCTGTAAAACGACAAAGTCCCCAATGGCGCATCGCCACGGAACCCGTCATCGCTGAACCACCAATCGACCGTGACCGGACCCGGAGGCAAATCGACGAGCGGACTGTGGGCGACAAACCCAAACTGGCGGTCTTCCAGGTCAAACAGCTCAACTTCATGCAGGAGTTCGCCCCCAGAAGAGACCCGTAGCATTTGCGCGAAGCTGGGCGGAGTGGGCGTGACCACGCTGCCGTAATGGCGGTTGATTTCGAAATCCACCAGCATGGACTGGGCCCCTGGTGGCGGACGCAAGCGCGTGCTCAGCGTGCCGCATCCAGCACCTTGGCTGTCTTCGCGGAACTCAAATTCATTGTTGGCGGCGTCCACGTTGAACGTGCTGGCTTGGCAATCTGCATCGAATTGCAACCCGTCGCCGAAATCCTGCGTTCGCGTCGTTGATTGGGACCACTCAACGGACGAGAATGGGAGAACAATTTGGCGGTCGATGGTCAGCCAATCGGGAGAATCCGCAGCAGCGGCAGGCACCAGGAGCAGCAAGCAAAGCGCCACCAGCCCAATCCTCAAAGGACGACCCCATCGAAAAAGTACGATGCAATGGTCAAGTCATGTTCCGGGAACATGAAGGCGACGGCGCCGTCGCCGCAAGTGCGCGTTCCGAGGGCGACTGCATATTCGTTCCAGGAATCATGCTGGCACAGCGCCGTTCCTGTCGTCCCATCCGGGACGACGTCCACATCCAACACGAACAGACCCTGCTCCGTGGGCATCCACACGCGCAACAGCATGTCTTCACTGTGTCCGCCCGCGGAGGTGCTGGGACCCCCATCGGTCCGGGCCGCAATCGATCCGCTGGGCAGGCCAATCGATTCCTCGGCACCCCGAACGGAAGTGAACACATCTTGTCCTGCGGGCAATTGGGCCTGGGTTTCGTACAGGATGCTCACATGAACGTCGTCCAGTGGGCGGGTATGGACGCCGCGGTCGGTCAACCATTGCAGCCACGATTCGGAATTGGTGTGCGCAAAGGTCCAGTGGGAATCCACTTGCGCGGCCGGCAACCCGAAGTCGACGGCGGGCGGCTCGATGAAGGTCGTCAAGGCCGTCAAGCCCGCGAGTTCATTCGCTTCGGTTCGGCAATCGAAGGCGAGAACTCCCGACAGGCCCCGGTTGACTTCGACGGGACGCTCGCTGAGAAACAGCGCTGCAGCACTGCGTGGCTCAAGCCCCGGCGGGAGCAGCCGGTCAAGATGGGCGAATTCGCGCTGGTGGCTGATGCCCATGATTTCACAATCCGTAAGTCGCCATTCGCCGGCGCCTCCATCGGGCGCAACCGACATGCCCACCGATGTCTCTTGGGAGGTACTTGCAATGCACCCGGACAGCGCGACGGCCCAGGCCAGGCACACGACGACTCCAGCAAGGATGTTCATGGCCGCGCCTCGTGGTGGACCACATGCACGGTGAAGTCAATGCCGCGCACCAGCAGACCGAAGTCGCCGTCAATGCACCGCGTGCGACCAAAGTAGTCCGCCATGGGTGAACCATTGCTGTATTCGCACTCCACGGCGCCCTGTGTCAAATAGTGGCCAGCATAGGCCAAGTCAATGATGGTCAAGCCGTCTGCGGCGGGCTGCCACACGCGAATGCGCCATTGCTCGGCATTCGGAGGTTCGGCCACCGGCGAGTTCAGCGCAGCGGCGACGTGCGTTTCGGCCGTGCCGCCGGCGAGCAAACGAACGAAGGAATTCTGCACGGAACCTGCATCGACGGGTCCGGGCGACGCGGGCACCTCTTGATCCACGAGGCTCCTTACGGCAACATCACTCATGACCAGCGGGGCAATCGCATCGCCAATGAGGTTGGCCTGAACCGTGGGGTTAGTCACCCCGGCAACGGCGGCGTGCACATTGACTTGCGACCGCGCCTCATCCGGGGCCATATCAGGCCGCTGAATGAGCGCCGCCATGGCCACGACGCCAACCGGTCCTTGACCCATGCCATCCTCGCACCATAGAGCCATCCATGTCAACGCACCACGATCGGAGGCAACCGGGGCGTTGCCGAATAACACCTGGGTCAGGTCCACGGGCAGCAGGCCCGGAGGCAGCAGGGCATCCATCCGATCCACCTCTTCCGAATGGACGGTGATGGTGCCATTGCATCCCGTCAAGTTGGCGGTGATGTGCTCGTCCATGATGTGCACTTCGGCGTCCGTCGCTGCCGGGCCCACGCAGCCTGCCGCGGCCACCACGAAGCCCATTGCCAACGCCGCCAACCAAGGACGCACGCCAGTCCATGACCGGGCGGTCATTCAACCGTTGTGGCGCATGGGACGATGGGACAGTAGGGGGCGCGCAATCCCAAGAAGAACCCGGTGACGCGGCGGCGACCCATTGAACCAGCAGATGACGGCCCTGGCTCCAGCCGGCCCAGCCCACGCTGAGTACCAGGGAAATGGCCCCCAACGCACGCCTGCTTCGCGGGCCGCGTGCGCTGTTATTCAGCGACCATGGCGCCGACGATTTCGGCCACGCGTTGCTGCAAATCCGCGTCCACGGTGACCACGGCAACGCCCTTGTCAGGAACCCCGTAGAGGACTTTGGACCCACGAGGCATGGCCAAAAACAGGGGCAATGCCAGCAAATCTTCCTCGCCGTCCACTTGGATGCGGCTGTGGCTGTTGCGCTTGACCGCTTGCACGCAGGCATCCCATGCAGTGGCCGTGATTTCGCCGGGTGGATTGCGCACGCGAACCGCGTGGTCCCCCCAGTCAATGAGTTTGGCGCGGTATTCGCCACTGGGCTCGCCGCGCTGGGTGTGGAAGTCGCACACGAAGACGCGCGGCACCAAGCCCACTTCCTTGGCGGTGATGGAAACCATGTCGCCAACGCAGGCAAGCTCGCTGGCTCCGACAGCTTCGGCGAGGCCATCGCTTTGGACCACGACGCCGAATTCGGCTTGCAGTTGCTCGCGCAGGTGGTCAGGCAGGAGATAACGGCTGGGTGGGCGCAGATCTATTGCCGCGGCGTCCACGAGCCATCCTCGCCTTGCTGCCAGTCGCGTCGAACGGCGCGCCACGCCGCTTTGAGAGCGTGGGCTTCTTGGCAGCGCCAGGCGAAGTCCTCGTTGTAGTTGGTCAGAAAGACGACCTTGGCATCGTCGGGCAGCTCCTTGGCTGCCTTGCTGGGCATGTCGTCGATGCCACCCAGCAAGTTAACGCACCTTCAGAGCGTAGTCGCCGGCCTTGGTGATGTTCATGGCTTCCGCCAAGCCCGACTGTTCGGGGTCAATCACGGACAGGAAGCCGCTCCAGTTCTTGCTGGTGGGGCCGCCGCACAAGGGGCACACGGCCTCATCGCTGAGGTAGTGGTCTTCCTTGCAGGCGCGAATCATGCGGCTTCCGCCTCGGTTTGGCCCATGTTCTCGTGGGCCTTGTGGCGGTCATCGTCAATCCATTCGAACTTGCCGAGGCCGGGTTGGCGCATGGTGAGGCCAATCTTGGATTCACGCGGGGACAGTTCGTTGAGGCTGGCGGTCACGACGCGGGCGCGCACGTTGTCGTGCACGTCCAGGAAGCGGCCGGACTCCTTGCCGACCAAGCGTTCATTGTGGACGTCGGCGGTCATGAAGTCATTCATGACTTGGCTCATGTGAACCAGGGCGTCCAAGGGGCCGATGTGCACGAAGGCGCCGAATTCGACAACCTCCGCGACGATGCCGTCGACGATCTCGTTGCCATCGGGGCGGAAGACCAGTGCTTCGAACTCAACATTCTGGTAAATGGCGCCGTCACCGTGGATGACTTGGCCTTCGCCAGCGGGCTTGACGTTCATGGTCAGAACCACGATGCCGTCCAGCTTGGTGAGTTTGCCCTCGAACGATTCGCGGACCAAGTCTGCAATCGTGACATCGAGGTCGTCCGTCATCCTCTCAGGGGGGATGCGCACGGTATCTGTTTGGGGAATGATACGGTACATTATGGGACGCTCCAGGGGATGGGCCGCGCCAGGAGGGCCCCCCTTTAAGGGTTTGGCAGACGCAACGGAAGGAAGAAAGGGGGAGAAAGCGGGCAAATCACCGCCTTGGGACGGACGGTGGCCGGGTTATTCGACCGGCGGGAACGTGGGCGCGTAGAACCCGGTCAATCCAGGGTTCATCAGTTCCTCACACATGGGACGCAGGACAATCTTGTCCGCTTCCCACTGGGCCGCGTGCTTGGTCCGGTAGTAATCCACGATGGCGTCCACTTCGAAATCGGCATCCACGTTGGTGCCCGTGATGGTCACCGTCAGTTCCCGTGGTCCGTCCTCGTCAGCCAACTGCTTGATGGCCTTGAGGCCGGAGCCGGTTTCCACGTACTCATCCAGGATGACCAGTTGCAATTCACCGTTGTCATCCAGAACACCTTGCTTGAAGAACACGCCGCGGTCGTCCGTGATGGTGACGTCAATTTCTCCGGGCCCCGTGCCGAGCAATCCGTCGGCCTCCACGTTGACGATGACGCGCTTGGTGGCGCACGGCAATTCCACCGGGATGACCATGTTGGCCAAGGTACTGGAGCTGGGGGTGGCGCCGGGCTCGTAGCTCTTGTGCAAGAACAGGTCATCCGGGATGCTGTAGGGCTTGATGTACGGTTGGCCGCCGACGGCCTCAACGCCGCTAAACGGCGTCACTTCGATGTTGTTCTCTTCCATCCAGTCTTCGTAAACCAGCTTGGTGAGCATGCCGCCCGGGTATTGGCCGCTGTTGGTCACGCGGCTGGTGATGTGCGTGTGCATCACCCAAATGCCCTCGCGGCCCTCTTCGCCCTTGACCGTCACGTCGTAACGCTGACCGGGGCCAATGAGGATGGTGTCCACCCAGTACCGGGCTTCCGGGTTGAGGGGGTTGCCATCGATGTGGGTCACGAGCATGTCGTGCCCGTGCAAGTGAATCGTTTCAATCGTGAAGGGCCCGGCATTGAGCATTCGTATGCGAATGGTTTCGCCAGGATTGATTTTCATCAACGTATCCTCGCGGCCAAATGTATACGGCGCCGAGACGCCATTGATGAGGAACACGTCCGGCTCGCCGATGATGGCCGGGTTTTGGCAGTTGGGCGCGCCGGTGACACCGCACACCAAGCCGTGCTTGTGGAAAGCGTGGGGGTCGGTTTGGGTCGGATCGGGTTCCACGTTGGAGCGGATCAGGTTGCTGAAGACCAGCGTGTAGTCCTTGTCAACCTCCGGCTCGTAGGTCTTGTCTTGCGGCTCCACGATGATGACACCGTAGAGGCCCTGCATGACGTGGAACTGGGTGTCCACGTGGCAGTGGTACCAGAGGGTGCCCGCGCGCTTCGCTTCGAATTGGTAGCGGAAGCCGGTGCTCGGTTGCACGGAGTCTTGGGTGCTGCCGGGAACGCCATCGGCTTCCCACGGCACGAATTGGCCGTGCCAGTGGATGGTGTGGGGGTGGAAGTGATCGTTTTGGAAATCCACAATCACCGTGTCCCCTTGCTGGACCCGCAGCTGCGGGCCGGGAACGCTGCATTTGCTGGTGGCATCTTCGTCGACGACGAAGACGGGGTTGCCGTCGGCATCGGGCTCCGGCTGCAGCCGCTGCACAACGCCCTGGGGCTCCCGGTGTTCAATGGCATTGACCGAGTACAGGTCATTGGGGTCCGCGGCTTCGGCGCAGAACGCCCACAGGTTGGCCTGCAATCCCGGGTAGATGTCGCTCTTGACCATGTCCTCCACCCACATGCGGATGTGAACCGTCTTGTTGGTGGGCTTGTAGTCAGTACCGGGCTCGAAGTCCCATTCGCCCCCAATGCACCCGGCAAAGGGGATCAGAAGAGCGACTGTGCTGATGGCGATGATGCTTCGGTTCATTGAATCGGGTCCGATGGAGTGCCCCCCACCGATGCGGCAACGCTCCGGGTCGCTATTTGACGGTTGTTGAAGGAACCGCGAAACCCAGGGGTAAAACCGGGCCTAAGCAGGCGGCAGTTGGTACAGGTGGCGCGGGTCGAGTTGGTTCTCGATCACGATGTCAATGTTGTACGGGACGTTGGCCGAAGGACCGTCGGTCGTGAAGACCACCGTGTACTCGCGTCCATTGATGAACGTCAACGGAGCCAGGAACTTGGGCGATTCATCCGTGGGTGCCACAATGACCGTTTCACCGGCCTTGATGCCCCAGAGGGCGTTGCCGGTGGTGCCGCCGCCCGTGAACGTAACGGTGGCCAAATCGTTGGGCACCTGCACCGTGAATGGATGCTCAACCCAGTCCGTCGTGGGGCACTCGGGGCCACCTTGTGCTTGCACGAAGCTGCATTGTTCGTCGATGTTTCCACCGGAGCCGCCGGGCAACGTGCCCGAGAACGACACCAGCGATTCCGGCTCGGGCCGCTCACCGGCAGGACTCACGTACAGGTCAAGGCGACCAATCCAGGCCGCGCTCTTGGGGTCGCGCACGAACACGTCCCAGCGGTAGAGGCCGGGCTCGGTGAATTGACCGCTGATGGTGGCTGCCGTGGCGGACCATGGCTGGCTTGCACCGACGGCGAAGTCAGCGCACAGGTTGTCGCCGTGGTCGTCGCCGCCGCTGAGGGATGCATCGTAGCTTGCCAGGGCATTGACGCCGAACGGAACGCCGGGCGGGCCGTGGCTGTGGCCTCCGCCATCATCCGGCGGGCGCAGGTCTTCCAGGCGCTCACAGGACCACCGGTAGAGGATGGGGTCGCCGTTGCTGTCCGTGCTGGCGGACGCGTCGAGGACGAAGGTTTCGCCCACTTCGGCCCAGTTGCT
>JBFJWV010000006.1:0-15285 GCA_041623515.1 Thermoplasmatota archaeon
CCGGTGCCCCCGTCATGGACCAAACCGTGATGGCGCCGCACCCCGCAAACACGAGGGCGAACGCACCCACGGCCTCGGCAAGCTCGGGCGCGTACTTCATGAACTTCTCGAGAACCCACCGCTATTTGCGCGCTTCTACGCAGACACCATAGACGCAATGGCCAAAACCAAGGGGCACTCTCGTTGACTGTGCGCGGCATCTGGCTCGGCTTGGCCTTGGGCTCCATGGGGGCCGCAGCCGCAACCATCCCTCCAGTCTGGCCGGGCCTCGGCGAACCCGTGGCACATCACAATTGGTCCATGGCCGTGACCTTGGTCTTGTTTTCCATGGGTGCGTACGCGGGCCGCATGGATGCCCGCCGGCACATGGCTTTGTCCGTGGCTCTGTGGACCGTGCTTGCCATTGTCAGTGGTTTCCTGATCTTGTACCTGAAGGCCGACCTGAAGGCCACGGGGTACAAGGACTGGGCAAAATTTTGGCACATCGTCTGGAGTTGGTTGGCCCTTTGGGCGTTCGCCGGGCACACCTGGATCAATCGGCACGGGCTCATGCGTTCCCTGCGTGGGTTGCATGCACGCATCGGCAGGGCCTTGGGCTTTAGCGGGGTTCTCGTGCTCATTCTGGTGGCCGTCCCGCTCACGTGGTCTGCATGGGGCGCTTCGGTGCTGCAGGAGCCAGAATACATTCCATTGACGCTCTGGACGTGGCTGGCATTCGTGGCCGCCTCCTACGCGGCGTGGCTGGTGTACATGGTGCGGCGACGCAACTTGCCGGAGACGCTGCGACGGCCCGCCGTGCAACGATTCGTCGATGGTTGGCTGTTGCCCATCACCATCTTGGCCAACGTGAGTGGCTTCCCCCTGCTGTGGTTCAACACCAAAGAAACGTCGCTCAAGTACGTGGCAAAATACTGGCACACCTGGCCCAGCATTGCCATGGCCATCTTGGTCTTCGCCCACACTGTGCAATTCTGGCCGGGCATGGTGGCCCACTGGCGCCGTCGTGTCAATCTTGGGACGCGCGACCGGTGAGCAAGTCGCTGACCACTTTGCCCACGAACTTGTCGGCAACGCGTCCGTTCACGATTCCTTCGACGTCCTGCCATTTTTCGTCGATGCGGCGCAACATGGCCCCTTCGATGGTGTCTGCCGCGGTGAAGTACCACGCCGTGACGGGCGCTGTTTGGCCAATCCGGTGCAATCGCCCTTCACATTGTTCATGCTTGGTGGGGGTCCAATCCAGCTCCACGAAGGCCACGTGGTTTGCGTGATGTTGCAGGCCGTCGACACCTTGGCCCATGGTGTCCATGCTGGCGACCATGAAGGCATAGTCCCCGAAGGAGTCGATGAGGACGCGCCGGGTGTGGGCGTTGGTTTCCCCGGTGATGGTGGCCACTTTGCCTGGAAGCGCTGCGGCCAGGCGCGCCACCACGGCGCGATGATGGGCAAAGAAGACCACCCGTTCGCGGCCTTCGCGCATCTCCTCGGCCCACTCCACGATGGCGCCAATCTTGGACAATGCGGCCTCGCGCCGCAAGTCGGCCAAGTGCTGCCGGCCGACCAGCACATCGCCACCGTAGAGTCGCTTCTCGTCCCTGCGGCGCAACTGGTCAACCCAGGAAATGAATTCTTTTTCGGCGGCCTTGTAGGCTCGCAACTCGCTGGCGGGCAGTTCCCGTCGAACGCGGCTGAAAGACGGTAGGTCGGCCGCAACGTCCCATTTTGTGCGGCGAATCATGCACGTGTCGCGCAGCCGGGCATGGACCACGTCCCGCGGCAGCTTGTCCAGGGCAAGCCGTGCGTACCGCAGCGGGAGCTCCGCGTGCAAGTCCCACCAATGGGGAACAACGCCGCGGTACGGCTCAAAGAAGTGCTCCAGTTGGACAATGAGCTTCAATTGCTGCAGGATGTCCTCGCGGCGGTTCGGAATGGGCGTCCCCGTCAAGGCGATGCGCAAATCCAACCCCTCGGAGAGCATCTCCACCAGTTGGGTCCGCTGCGCTTTCGGATTCTTGTAGTAATGCGCCTCGTCGATGACGATGGATTTGAATCCGTGTTCGGCCAGGTCCTCTGCCAGGCTGGGCAGCAACTCGGGATTGACGGCCGTCACATCCACATCATCCAACGGGTCGCGCCCGGCCATGGGGACTTGGCAGCTGCGCCAGGGCGTCCACTTCAGCACCTCGTTTTGCCAGCCCAATTTGACGGATGCCGGGGCCACCACGAGGGCGGGAAATGCGTCCAGGGATTCGATGGCCATGAGCGCTTGCAGACTTTTGCCCAGGCCCATGGCGTCGGCGATCAGGACGCGCCGGTGAGCTTGCACGAATTCCACGCCCTCCCGCTGGTAAGGACGCAATTTTTCCAGCAATTCGCCGCGGCGCCGTTTGTCATCGCGAAGATGGTACACGTCCACCAAGCGTTCGATGCGCTCATGGGCCGCCTCGTCGGCTTGCACATGGTAAGCGTCTTGGAGAAACCGCACCGCGCGGGCCTCCTCGCTCCCCTCGCCGTACGCCCAGACCCGTTCGCCTCGGTCCCACTCCGGAAGGGGCAGGTGCCGCAACTGGAGCTGGCGCTGCCAGGCCTCGGGAAGGCGGGTGCTCAGGATGAACCGGTCATCCTGGAAGCGCAGCTCCATGGCCCCCCGAACCAGGGGCCGTTGAAAGCCGCGTCAGTCCACGTAGGTGCCCGACGATTTGCCGCCCACCCAGCTCGGATGGTAGTCGGGGTCTTCGCACGCCAGCGCATGGGCCGTTGGTGCAAGGGGCTTGTACGTGTCAATCATCACCGCCAATTCGTCGGTACGCGTCGTTCCCATGGATGCCTCGTACTTGCCGGGCTGCGGGGCGTGGGGGATGCCCATGGGGTGGTGGCTGATGCTGCCGGCCGCCACGCCCTTGCGGCTTGTGAAGTCCCCGTCCACGTACCAGAGAATTTCGTCGCAGTCCACGCTGCTATGGGGGTAGGGGCATGGAATGGCATCTTCATGGAAATCGACCAAGCGCGGTGCGAAGGTGCACAGAACAAACGATCCGCCTCCGCCGAGGAACGTGGTGTGGATGGGGGGTGGCAGGTGGGTTTTGCCCACCTTGGGTTCGTAATCCAGTGCGTTGAACGCAACAGGGTACACGTGGCCGTCCCAGCCGACCACATCGAACGGGTGGTGGGGCAATGTGCGCTCGGTCCAGCGCTCGCCGCGTTTGTGCAAGATGGTTGCCGGTGCTTTGCCGGATGGCGACAACTGCGTGGGCCGCCGGAAGTCGCGGTGGGTGTAAGGGGCCTCCATGGTCAATTGCCCGACTGGGTTCATGAAATTGGAAGGCACCTGGAAGCTGGCGGGCGACTCGTTGACCATGACGTGGGCTGCCCCGTCGAACACGATGCGATGGATAATGCCCTTGGGGATCCACACGTAGTCCCAGCGCTTGAAATCGAGGCTGCCCATTTCGGATTCCAGTCGGCCACTGCCATCCTGGATGAACAGCATGATGTCGCCGTCGCCGTTTTGCACCAACCCGGTGTCCTTGACGGTGGGTTCGCTGGTGCCGGTTCGCACGTCCGCGTTGCCGAGCAGCCAACGCAGCGATTCGTAGAGGTGCCCCTCGCCAGCCACTTTGCCGGTTGGGTAATGGTGGCGATGGAAGTGCGCTCCGAAGTCATCGGCGGGGGTGAAGATGTCCAAGTCTTCGCGGACTTGGTGGGCGTTCTCCGCCCCGGGGTTGTGCTCGCGGTACAGGATGCTGAATGCCCCATCGAAACCGCCACGGGTCACGCAATGCTCGTAGTAAACCGGGCACCCATCGGCGCCGGGCTTCTTGCGTTTGAGGGCAATGTGGTGTTTGGCCGGAACTTCACCGAGGCGATGGTACCCAATCATGCGTGTTCCGCGCACCGGGGTGCGCTTTGATAGCCCTGCCCGTCCCGGAGGAGCCGCTGGAACGGGGGGAATCCTTTGCATAGTCTCTGTCCGATTCGCTTCCCATGTTGGGCCTCATCATGGAAACGGCGCGTTCCGTTGTTTCCGAGAAATACGGAGCGGACACATGGGATGCTCTGTTGGAGGCCGCCGAGGTGGACGGCGCATACACCCGTCTCGGCGATTACCCAAGCGCCGAATTGGGGCGGATTGTGGAGGCGGCTGCGGCGAAGCTGAAGATGTCGGCTGATGATGTGTGGTGCCTCGTGGGCGAGGAGGGATTCCCTGCGCTGTTGCGCCATGTTCCGCCTCGACTGCAGCACTTTGAGGACAGCCGGACGTTGTTTCGCGAATTGGAGGGAACCATTCACGCGAACGTGAGCGCCGTGCACCAACATGCTACCCCTCCCCGCTTTGGCCTGACAGAGGATGGGGATACCATCACGTTGGAATACCAAAGTCGAAGGGGCCTTTGCCACCTAGCGCAAGGGTTAGCCATTGGGGCAACCAGACATTTTGGTGAAACGGCGAGCGTTGAGCAGATTGCTTGCGGCCGCGCGTCAGGGTCTCCATGCATGATTCAGATTCAGTACTCGCCGTGAAACGCCAAGAGCGGCGGTGGCGCCGCGAAGCCAGCGCCCGGGAAGAGGCCGAGCGCATCGCCATGGAAGCCTTGGATCGCCTGTACTTGCAGCGCAATCAATTGCAGCAGCAAGCGCAGCAACTTCGGGACGCGCTTGCGGAACTGAAGAAAGTGGACGACGCGCGGAGGGAACTCATCAACAGTGCCGCCCATGTGCTTCGAACGCCACTTACCAGCCTGATGATTCGGCTGCATTCGGCCGAGCGGTCCAGTCAAGGTGAAGTTCTGAGCAATGTGCGCGAAGCGCGACGCATCGCAGAAGGAGTGAGTGCTACCGTCAATGACCTCATCCGCGTGGGTCAACTGGACGCCGGTCATGTGGTCGTCAATCTGCGCCCCGTGGAACTTGAGCAAGTGCTCCAGGGAGATGGGCGCTTTGCGGTGCATGCGGATGGTTGCGAAGATTGTTCTGCGTTAATGGATGCCAATCGATTGACCGAAATCTTGGACATCATCGTGCGCTATTCGGATGTCGGTGATGGCCTGCAGGTGTCGGTCATTTCCGTGGGAGGCATCGTGCACCTGCGCATTCATGCGCCGTCTCCGGCCGCGTCACGGTCGGAATGGGACTTGCTGGGTCTGGGCGAAACCCTGGTGCGTCGGCTGGCTTTGTCCATGGGCGCTGAATTGTCGATTGAAGACACTCCATTCGCGGAGAGAGTCTGGACGTTGCGCCTGCCCCTTGCCTAAGTTGGCCCGGTCGACTCGGCGTTGGTCGCGCCAGCGTAAATTCAAAATGTTGACCGTTTGATTCGAAATGGATGGTTCTCCCATTGCACCGGCTCAGCGCCATTTTCTTCGCTTTGTGGGGTCTCTTGAGCTTTGGCTTGGGGACCGCCTTTCTGATGATTTCCCTCTTTGGCCCGGCAGATGCCTTTGCCTCCAGCGGCATCCCCGCTGACACAAGTGCCCATGCCCGGGCGCTCATGATGCAAAACAACGTCTCCCTGGCGGCCGGCGGAATCGTCGTCATGGTGGCGGCCCTGAAACTCATCTGGCGCAGTCCAACCCGGGGATTTTGGATTGCTCTCGGCGTTTCCAGCCTGTTTACCTTCGAAACCGTGGCCTTTGAACTCATCCCCGGCCACCTGGGCCTCGCCGAAGTGGGTGCTCACCTTGCCCTGTGGGTGTTGGGCACCGCTTTCGGAGCCGCCGCTTACGCGCGGGCACGCGGCGAAGGCGTTGCATCGGCCAATGCAGAAGCGGCTTGAGAACAGAGCTCAGTCGTTCAACTGCGGGTCTTCCAGCGTCCGCGTGGTCTCGCCCACTTGTTGGCGCTCGATTGATTCGAAGAGGGCGCGGAAGTTGCCCTCGCCGAAGCCTTGCTCGCCCTTGCGCTGAATGACTTCGTAGAAGAATGGTCCCGCCGCGGCTTCGTCGTACATGAGGGCGGCTTCCTGCATGAAAATCTGCAGCAGGTAGCGGTTGTCGCGACCGTCCACCAAGACCTTGTTCTTCTGCAAGTCCTTGATGTCTTCCGCCAAGTTTTCGACGGCTCGTTCGGCCATGCGCTGGGGCAGCATTTCGTAGTACGCATCGGGCGTGTCCAAGAACTTGAGGCCGGACGCGTGCATGTCCGGAAGGACATCCATGATCTTGCCCGTCGACAGGGCAATGTGCTGCACGCCCGGGCCGCCGTTGTCGTCCACGTACTTTTGGATCTGGGAGCCGTAGAAGTTGGGCGACAAGGGTTCGTTGGTGGCGAACTTGACGTTGCTCTTGGGGTCCCGCATGACGATGCTGTTGAGGCCGCTGCCGATGGCGTCGGGGTTGGCGTCTTGGGTGTGGAAGCGAATGTCCCAGAAGTGGTCCCAGCCCAGCACGTCGCGGTAGAAGTTGACCAAGCTGTGCAGGTCCCGCGTGTTGCTGGTGATGTGGTCCATGTGGGTGAAGCCGTGGCGGTTCGTGGGGGCTTCGGGGTCGTAGGTCACCGCCGTGAGGCGGGAATCAAACGTACCTTCGTCTTGCTTTTCGACGAATCCGTATTCGACGTCCCCCAGGGGGCTGGCGATGGTGAAGCTGCGCCGGGCGTCATCGCCGACAATTTCGTCGATGATGTTGGCGTTGCGGTCTTGGTCGAGGACCTTGTACGCGTGCTCAACGGACTCCACCAGGAAATTGACATGGCGGATGCCATCGGGGTGGTTGCGCAGGAAGCGGGCCGCGTGGCTGTTCTTGTCGCCCTCTGCGGGGGCGGTGAGTTGGATGCGTGCACGCGCGGCGTCGAAAACCAATGTTTCTTCACCGGTTTCAGCCGCGTAGCCTTCGTTGCCTTGGGCGACCAGGCGGAAGTCCATCTTGTCGGCGTAGAAGCGGCGCGCGCGCTCCAAGTCATGGACGATGAAGTCAACGGACTCAACGCGTTTGATGCCAAGATTTTCGATGGTCACTGATTCTGTTCGAGCAGCGGTCCTACTTCAAGGTTGGGCCCATCGTTGCGTTCCGACTTTGATATATCAGCCTGAATCGCTACTGGTTCCAATGAGGCGCATTGTGCTCGCCGACGGACGCTGGTCCGAATCCGACGAAGCGGGGCCGTGCTGGGTCCGCGCGGCGGGGTCCCAGAAGCACGAATTGGACGGCTTGGCAACGGAGTTGGGCCTGCATCCGCTCACCATTGAGGACGTTCAAAACAACCGGCAGCGCCCCAAGGTGGAGGATTACGACGGCCACACGTTCGTGGTCCTGCGTGTGCCGCGGGGCGACGACCCTGACGACGGCTGGCAGCAAGTGGGCGTTTGGCTGCTGGAAGACGCGGTCGTGACGGCGTCCTTGTCACCCCTTCCGGAATTGGATGCCGTCGAAAAGCGGTTGTCCGTCAAATCGCGCCCCAAGAGCGTGCTGATGCTCTGGTATCGGATTCTCGACGCGTTGGTCGATTCCTGGTTCCCGTTCATGGATGCCCTGGAAGAAGCGGCCGAACAGGCGGAAGATCGCGCCATGGACAAGCCGGACCAGGAGAATTTGTACGCCATTCGGGACCTCAAGCACACGGTCAGCCGGGTGCGCAAACTGGTTCAGCCATTGCGCGAAGCCATGATTTCGCTGGAGCGCAACGACCATCCCCACGTGGACGACTCGGTGCGCATCTATTTGCGCGACATTTCCGACCACACCATTCGTCTGTCTGAGCGTCTGGAACATGTTCGCGAAATGGCGTTGATTGCGCAAGAAACGTGGAACGCCACCCTGGCAAACAGCCAGAATCAGGTGATGAAGCGCCTGACCGTGGTAGCGGCCTTGCTGTTGCTGCCCGGCTTGCTGGCTGGCTTGGGCGGAATGAACTTTGACGGGTTCCCTGCTTGGGATTACTGGATTGTGACGGGCTCCATCATTGCGTTCGTCATCGTGGGTGCCAGCGTGGCGATTTGGCGCCGCTGGCTCTAAAGGAGCTTGCCCGTCCCGCCGCCTGTGCCCCGCGAATCCAAGGCCTCAAAGAGCCAGCGCGCGGCCGCCATCGTCGCAGCACTCGCGGCCGCTTACCCGCAAAGCACCTGCGCCCTGCGGCATGATTCGCCGTTTCAATTGCTGATTGCCACGATGCTTTCGGCGCAGACCACGGACGTCAAGGTCAACGAAGTCACCCAGCCCTTGTTTCGACGGTTCCCCGACGCCAAATCCTTGGCCGACGCGGATGTTCAGGAAGTGGGCCGCATCATTGGCTCCATTGGCCTTTGGCGCAACAAGGCGAAGAACGCCGTTGGCGCCGCCCGCATGGTGGTCGAATCCTTTGGGGGCGAATTGCCCCGCACCGTCGAGGCGCTGGTGCAACTGCCGGGCGTCGGCCGCAAAACCGCCACCGCCGTTTTGGGGACCGCGTTTGGCATCGCGGCAGGAATCACCGTGGACACGCACATGTTGCGCATCAACCGGCTCCTCCAACTGAGTCGCCATGCCAACCCGGAGAAGATGGCGCACGAATTGGAGGCCTTGATTCCGCCCGACGAATGGGCCCGTTACACGCACCGCATCATTGACCACGGTCGGTTGGTGTGCATCGCCCGCCGGCCCCGTTGCGGGGTCTGTCCGCTGCAGGATGTATGCCCCTCTGCGTTTGACCCTGCGGCGGGCTACAAAGCGGGCAATGACGCCAAGGAACCGGCGTCGGCGTCTGCCTTGTCCTGGTTGGCTTGGGCTTAGCCCCAGAACTCGCGACGCGCGTCCTGGTCTTGTTCGTACAAGTCATCCTCGGTGGGGCGCTCCGGCTCGGGGGTGGCGCCAAGCAGGACCTGGATGGCATGGTCCACGGTGTGCACGTTGATTTCGCCGTAGCCAATGAATGGGTACCAAACGGTGGGTTCGTCATCTTCTTGCGCGGGAATGTTGGCCAAGCACGCGTTGCCATCGCTGGGGTCGGCGCGGGGGGGTGACTGGGCTGTATGGAACAGCACTTGCTTGGCTTCGTCCATCGTGAAAATGCCGTCCGCCAACGGGCCGGTGCTGGGGATGACGGCCCCTTCATGGGCCTCGGCCACGATGCCGTCATGAATGCCCACGCCGGGGTCGCGCAGAATGCGCCGTGCTTCCAGGATGACCTTGGCCATGCCGCCCGCACTGTAGGGCGTCGCGCTGCTGGTGCCGCCACCGGTGTTTTGGTTCTCGTCCAGTGTGTCTTCCTTGACCGC
Organism: Thermoplasmatota archaeon; assembly: GCA_041623515.1. Taxonomy (GTDB): domain Archaea; phylum Thermoplasmatota; class E2; order JACPAO01; family JAHFTW01; genus JBFJWV01. Next base: position 9,188 of record JBFJWV010000006.1, read on the forward strand.
GGGGTTTTGGCAGCCGTCCGCCGCGATGGCGGGGAACCAGTTGCTCCAGCGCGAATAGCCTTGGTTGTCCGTGGCGCTCACGGTGACGACACCGGCGACGCCTGCGTTGGATTGGCAGTGGCTCGGGTATCCCAGCGTCCCGGAGTTGCCGTAGCCATTGGCGGCCGCGACGAAAACCAACTGTTTGTCCCGGGCGTACTTGAAGGACTCCGACCAGCCGGACGCTTGGTTGTACGCCACGTCGCCGCATTGAACGAAGTTGCCCCACGAGTGGCTTTGGATGTCAATCCAGGGCTGATCGGCGGCCCATCGTGTTGCGCGCCCTTCGTTGCTGTCGCCATCGGCGTCCAACTCCAGGCTGAGTGGGGCACGGATGTTGACCAGAAGGACTTCGTCGCCAGGAATGGAAATCGTGTTGCCAGTGGAGCGGCCGCTGGTCATGGAGCCATGGCCACCCCCGGGAAGGTCCGCGCCAATGCCGATGAAGCCAACAACCTTGGTGCCGGGAAGCCAGTACATGGTGTCGCGGGTCGCGTTTTGCCACAGTTCTTCGTCGTGTTCCATGTGGGCGTCGCGGGCGGATTGCTCCTCGGGGTCAGGGTAGGATTCCAGTTCCAGCGTGATGGGCAGGTCCTCCGCGTCGGCGGGGTATCCTTCCAGGTAGGTGGATGGGTGTGCGTACGGGTCTTCGCCTTCGCGCACCTGCCGGAATTCGTGGTGGTAGGGCTGGAGGCCCGTGTCAATGATGGCCACGACGACGCGCGGCATGAAATCGTCATCCGCCGCAGCGGGGGTTTCGCCACCGTTGGGGGTTTGCAGTTCATCCGTAAGGCAGCCAGCCAATACGACGCTCGAGAGCAATGCCGCCACGAGGGCAACGCGGACGTCCATGGTTACCAGCCGGACCACGGCCATTTTTGCTTTGCCGTCGGAACGGCCACATGGACCGCTGTCGCCGCTCTATGCAGTGCGGCGGATGGACGGGTGGCTGCGGGGGGTCACGCGAATGGCTTGGCCGGCAATGGCCGCGAACCAGGTTACGACGACGTAGACCATGAAGCGCTCGGCGGCGCCTACACTGGGGTGCTCCATTTGCATCAGCATCACGAAGAGCCCGACGCTGATGAGAATGGGCAAAGCAAGGGCCAGGCCGCTGGTGCCGAAGCGCCTCCATGCCTCGTCCTGGCGGCAAGCGATGGCCGTTGCAATGACTCCGCCGGCCATGGCCACAAAGGTCGGGATGGCCGCCCCAATGTGGATTTGGGATTGCACCGAGAAAGGATCCAGCTCCTCGGAGGGGAAAATGGCCATGATGAAGACGCCCACGCTCATGGTGCAAAGCAGCGTGATGGCCGTGGTGCGCCACCGCGTGGACGGCAAACACAGTGTCATGGCTCGCGCCATGCACAGGCCGCCGATGCCCAATCCGAAGAGCGCCAGAGTCCACGCCCAGAAGGTTGGCCCCGTCGCAAAATGGCTCAGGTACCAGGGAACGCGGACGCCCAAGGATACGTTCACGATGTGCATGGCAATCGTTGCTAGCGAGAAGGAGATGAGGCAGGCGAAGCTGACGACCGCGTAGATTCGCGGCCAAGCCGGCAACGTTTGCTTCATTTGCGCCCAGGACCACACAAATCCAGATGGGGCGGCCGGATTCCATTACCGTCGTCGCAAACAAGTGGAATCCTCGCGTTTCCGCGGCGGCGGGTGCCGGAACGTTGACTGGTTCACTTCCGTTGGAAAGGTTCATGTTGAGGGGCCAATCGGTCGGGCCATGGCGGGATCTCCTTGCGACCTGACTGGCAAACGTGCGCTCGTTTTCGGGGTCGCCAACGAAGACTCCATTGCATGGGCCATTGCCCAAGAACTCGCGGCGCACGGTGCCAAGGTCACCATGGGCTACCAGAAGCGATTCTTGAGCCGTGTCATGAATCTCTTCAAGGACACTCCCTGGATTGAAGCATGGCACGAATGCGATGTGACCCAGGAAGACTCGGTGCGCAGCTTCTTCGAAGAAGCCGCCGGCCAATTCGACATGATGGTCCATTGCATTGCCTTTGCACCGGCCGAGGCCTTGGGACGCGACATCACGGAAACCAAGGACGAGGACTTCGCCACCGCCCTCAACATCAGCGCGTACTCGCTGGTGCGCTTGACCAAACATGCAACGCCCAAGCTGAATGAAGGCGGCTCCATCATTGCCCTCACGTACCTGGGTGCCGATCGCGTGGTGCCCGGCTACCGGGTCATGGGCACTGCCAAGGCAGCACTCCAGGAGCTGGTGCGCGAATTGTCCGCCGTCGTTGGGCCCCAGAAGGGCATCCGCGTCAACGCAATCAGCGCAGGCCCCATCCGCACGCTGGCTGCCAGCGGCGTTCCGGGCTTCGACAACATCCTGGACTGGATGGCCCACAGTGCGCCGCTGCAACGCAACGTGACGCAAGCCGACGTGGCCCGCAGTGCCCTGTTCTTCCTCAGTGATTTGGGAAGCGGCGTCACCGGCCAATGCCTGTACGTGGACTGCGGCTACAGCAGCGTCGGCGTGCCGCCCAATCTTGATGAAATCACACTGCCCGGCAAACAGGCCAACGCATCCGAAACGCCACCTGCCCCGGCGGCGCAGGAAATCCGGTTCCTCTAAGCACCGTCATGTAGGGCTTGGTGGTCGCGGGGCTTGTGAAAGCCGTCGGTTTCACTGGAATGCCAGGCAGCGGCAAGTCCGAGGCCATGAAGGTGGCAAGCGAGATGGGATTCCCGGTGGTCCGGATGGGCGACCTCATTTGGGAAGAAGTGGACCGGCAAGGGTTGCCCCGGGACAGCGCCAACGTGGGCAAGGTGGCCCATGCCATGCGGGAATCCGAGGGTCCCGATGTGTGGGCCCTGCGAACCATCGAACGCATCCGCGAAGTGGCTGGCGACTCGGACATCGTGATGGTGGATGGCGTGCGCTCCAACCATGAAGTGGACGTGTTCCGCCGTGAACTCGCCGGGGATTTTGCCCTTGTTGCCATTCACACGGACCAAGGCGAACGCTTCGCGCGCTTGACGGCGCGGGCACGGGACGACGACCCGAGCGATGATGCGGCCCATTCTGAACGGGACGACCGCGAAATGGGTTGGGGCATTGCCCGAACCATCGCCCTGGCGGACGAGATGCTGGTTAACGACGGGAGCCTCGACGACTTTCGCGAGGCCACCCGCCGCTTGTTGCAGGAACTCGCCGTTTAGGCGAAGCTGGTGTGTGCCAGGTCCCCAACGGGGTCGCCGTTGAGGGTCACCGTGTAGAAGCCGCCCTGGTTGGCAGTGAGCACGTAGCCTTGGTGCACCACCAGGTCCCAGCTCATGATCCCGCCGTTGAGGCCGCGGCCGTACGAATCGTCGCGGCGGTCAAAGGGCATGAAGGTGCCCAGAACCTCCGGGTTGGCTTGGAGTTCGGCGTTGCTCAAGTCAAGCACCCAGATGCCTCCGTGGTACATGGTGAGGTACATCTTGCTGTCCACGACCTGGAAGTTGTGCATGGAGAAGCGGCTGTTGTTGCCGTGTTCGTCCTGGGGCGTCCATTCACCCAGAAGGATGGGGTTGTCGAAGTCGGTGGCGTCGAAGACGAAGACCGTGGGGGGCTGGGCGCCTTCGGGAATCGCCGTGGCGATGCGGCGGTCGCCGTCGGCGAACAGCATGGCGGTGTGGATGGCGCCGTCCCAGTGTTCGGAGTCCTCACCGGCCCAGCTGCCCACTTCTTGCGGTGCGGCGGGCTGGGTGACGTCGACCCAGCGGACGCCCAGGTTCCAGAAGCTCACGGAGAGCATCGGCGTGGCGGTCAAGGGGTCGTATTGGAAGGTCATGTCCTGGTGGCCACTGACGAAGTGAAGGGCAGCGCCTTGGATGTCCCCTTCGCCGGCCTGTTCCTGCACAACCTCGCCCTGTTGAGCGGCGAATTTTTCATTGGCCGGCATCCAGCGGGAGACCTGGACAATTTCGCGGACGCCACCGACTTCTGGCAGAATCATGCCGATGTACACGGCGTTGTCCAAGGGGGCGCAAGCCAGGTATTCTTGTTCTTCCAAGATGAAGTACTCAATCATGTGGCAGCCGAGTAGCAGTCCGGGTTCCGGCCAAAATCCGGCCAAGGTGGGGTTCTCTTTGTCCCGTGCATCGTAGATCAACACGCCGGGCGTCGTGGAGAGTTCAGTGGCAACAAACACCCAATCGCCCGTGGCGTCCACTTTCAGGTCCGCCATGTACAATCCGAGGGGCGACGCGTCGTCGGGGCTTTGGATGTCCGTGCTGGAGACCTAGAACGGCTCCGTTGGTTCGGACACATCAAAGATGTGGAAGCCGTAACCCATTTCGGCCACAAACGCGTGGCCGCCGGCGAGATCCATTTCGCTGATGGTGTTGATGTCGCCTTCCCGGATGGGGTGGTAGCCGACCAGCTCCATGTTGTTGGAAATGTCGTGCAGGAACGGGTCATCGTGATCGTGGTCGTGAACAATGGGATTTGCAAATTCCGCCAAGGTTTCGGAATCGATCGGTTCGTTGGCGTCCGAAATGCAGCCGGCGAAGGCCACGAGGGATACCATGGCAGCAATGAGTGCTTTCTCCATACGGCTGCCGTCGGTCCGATGGTTTTAGCCGTTGTCGTTTTCATGTCTGCGCGTGGACCCGGTCGAGCAGGTGTACAACCGCACGGCGCGCCGCTACGACGTGGCGAGCCGCGTGCCCCTGCTCGTGGGCTTCCGGACTGACCATTACCGCCGCCGGGCCATTGCAAGTCTGGGGATCCAACTGGGAGAAACGGTCGTCCTGATTGGCTGTGGCACGGGAACGGACATCGGGCGCGTGCAGCGGCGTCTGCAAGGTTCAGGCCGCATTCTGTGCGTGGACCTATCGGCCGGAATGTTGGACGTGGCACGCCGGAAAGTCGCCAAGCGGGGCTGGCAGAACGTGGAATTCTGGCACGGGGATGCGGCCGAATATCCGTGGCCAAAACAAGTGGACCATGTGGCTGCCAATTTCACGCTCAAGTTTCAACCGCGGCACGGCGAAGTAATTGCAGCTGCCCATGGGGCGCTGCGACGCGGCGGCCGCTTCGTGCTGACTGACTTTGACTTGCCGGCGTGGTTGGTGCCGTTGGCGCTGCGCCTGTTGCCTGATTTTGGTCACACCGAGGAAACCTTGGGCCGAAATCCCCGCGAGGCCCTTGAGAAAACGTTCGGACCTCTTGCCATCAAATCATACTGGTTCAGGCAAGCCTACGTTGCCTGGGCGGAGAAACCGTGAGCCACGAAGACGCGCGTCCCGCCATCGCAGAAGCCGTGAAGCGGCACTTCCCCACCGCGCAGGAATGCGAGGAATTCGGTTGCCGGGGCTGGCGCGTCAAGGTGCAGGAGCGACCCCGCGAATGGAAGGGGACCTTTGACCCCGAATGGCTCTACATTCTGCCAAAAGAACGCAAAGCCGGATGGACCCTTCACTTGTGGGACCCGCGCAATCCGGATTTGCTCAGTGATCACCAGGAGGCGCTTTCGGCGGCTGGCTTCAAGGTCATGGTGGGGTGCGTTCAATGGAACCGCAAGGGGCCCGTGCCGGTTCAGGCCCTGGCCGCCGTCATCGCGGACGCCGCGCCCGCAGACTGATGGCGGCCTTGGGGGCCCAGCCGTCAGCAAACTTCAGTACGTGCGCGCGAACCGGATCCAAGTGGTCGCGGGCTCGCCGGTGGCGACGCAGGTTTCGCCGCTGGCATCCGCGTTGGTGTCCACGGGCACGCCGAGGGTCTTGTAATCCAGTTCCTCTTCGATTTGCTGACACGCCGCGTCGCCGCTGACAGGCATTTCAAGAACCACGTCAAGGGTCTCCTTTGCAATGGTGGCCTTGGCATCATCGAGGCTGTTCACGCGGCGGATGCGCTCCTGTGCAAATGCGTCTTGGCGCGCCCGCAGTTTTTCTTGAATATCGTCGAGCAGGCCGGTGACACCGTTAACGAGCTCGGCGCGTGGGATGGGGCTCTTGCCGTCCCGTCCGGGGACGTCGCGACGGGCCGCGAAGACGGATTCCTTTTCCACATCCTTGGGGCCCACTTCGAGCCGCAGGGGAACGCC
>JBFJWV010000007.1:0-14234 GCA_041623515.1 Thermoplasmatota archaeon
CGTTGCGCGTTTTCTGGCTTGCACGTCACCATCATGCGTTCCTGGGATTCGCTGACCCAAATCTCCCACGGAGCCATGCCGGGAACCTTGGTTGGAATCTTCTCCAGTTCGATGTGGCACCCATAACCCGCGTCGTATGCCAGCTCACCGGCCACGCAGCTCAAGCCACCGCCTCCGTAGTCCTTGCAACCGGTGGCGAGGTTCTCCTCGATGACCTCCAACGTCACGTGCATCAAGGGTTCCTTCAGGATGGCGTCGCCCACTTGGACGGCGCTGCGGCTGGCATCTTCGGAATCCTCCGCCAGTTCTTCGCTGGCGAATGCGACGCCATGGATGCCGTCGCGGCCGGCGGCGTTGCCGATGTGGACAAACACGTCCCCCGGGCCACCGGCTTTGGAATGGATGAGACGGTCTTTGCGCACCACGCCAATGCAACCAACATTGACGAGGCAATTGCCGGTGTAGCCGGGATGGAATGTGACGCCGCCGGCAACGGTGGGAATGCCAACGCGGTTGCCGTAGTCCCGGATGCCCGAAACCACGCCGTCCATGAGGAAGCGGGGGTGCTTGACGCCGGGAGGCAACTCACTGTGCTTCATGTCCAACGGACCAAAGACCAGCGGGTCGACCAGGGCGACGGGTTGTGCCCCCATGCAGACGACATCGCGCAGAATGCCGCCGACGCCGGTGGCCGCGCCCCCATAGGGTTCGATGGCGCTTGGGTGATTGTGCGATTCCAGTCCGACCGCGTAGTACCAGTCGTCGTCAAATTCGACGATGCCGGCGTCTTCGCGAGCTGCAATTTTGTCTTCGCAGATGCCGTAGACGTTCGCTTTGAGGACGGGCTTGCTGGATTTGTAACAGCAGTGCTCGGACCATGCTTGCCCCAACGCCTCAAGCTCGACATCGGTCGGGTCGTTGTCGCCGTCACGAGCCAGGAAGTGGTCGCGGGCATCCTGCATTTCGTCCAGAGACAGGCCGATGCTCATGGCTTGACTGCAAGCCAGCAGCTCATCGTCGGACATGTCGCGCAGCCGGAACCGGCGCAGCGGGAAGTCCACATTCACCTTCTCGACGTGTCGTTCCCAATCGGGAGCTGCGACCGCTTCAGGCATCCTAGGCGGCGCGACTGAGGCCGCCCTCATAAGCGCACCCACACAGGCAGATGGGGCGCCGGGCGTCACAACGGCTAAGCAATGGCCGGAATCAGGCCTCGTATGCGCGCATGGGCCGTGGTTGGCTTGCTCCTTCTGATTACCGTGTCTGGTTGCCTCAGCGACAACGACGAGGACGTCGTCCCAGGAGCCGACAACGACGTCGGCTACCCGTACGCGGGAACCGATTACGTGATGGAGGGAGAATGGAGCGTTCCCTTGCAAGAGGCACTGTACGAAATGCTGCCCGGCGAGAAGGTCTGGGTGCCGGTGCGCGACGGCGTGGAAATGAGCCTGGGAATCTTCCGCCCCGACAAGGAAGGCTGTGATTGGACCGCGAGCGAATTGCCCGATACGTGCCAATTGCCCGTGGTCATGTCCGCCAGCCCCTACAACCTGCAATCCGTTGGCGAGCCCTCCGGCCGACCGCCGTTGCCCGAGTGGTTGGTTCCGCGCGACTTCATTGCCGTGCAGATGAGCCTGCGAGGCACCGGCGAATCCGGCGGCTGCATGGAGTACAAGGCCCCCCAAGACGTCGACGACATCAGCGATGTGGTTGATTGGATTGTGGACCAGCCCTGGAGCAACGGCAACGTGGGCGTCGCAGGCCGTAGCTACGTGGGCACATCCGCCTGGGCGGCGGCCGCAAGCGGCAATCCCCACGTCAAAACCATCATGCCCATCAGCGGCGCCGTCAGCAGCCCCGACTTGTTGTTCCGCAACGGCACCAGCGAAGTGCGCGCGCTGATTCCCCATCTTCCGATTTACTGGGCCACCTACGCGGTGGGCGCCAGCAGCACGGACCCCGAATTTGCAGCCGGCCGGGTGACGCAGAACATTTGCCCCGGGGCCGTCGAGCCCCACGTGGAAGGCCCCATGACGTCCACCACGGGCGAGGCCGGCACCGAGTTCTGGCAAAACCGCAACTTGCGCGCTCCGATTCTGGATAATTACGAAGGCAGCGCCTGGGTGATTCACGGCATGCAGGACTGGAACGTGGACCCCAGCCAAGTGGTCCCGTACGTCAACGAGATGATCGACGCGGGCATCCCGACGCGCGCGTGGTTGGGTCAATGGGCCCATGCCTACCCCGACAACACCAACGAGCATTGGAACACGCGATGGGATTGGAGCACGCAAGTCGTGGATTGGTTCGAATACTGGCTCCGCGACGCCGGCGCGGCCCCCCAATTGGGCGTGGAAGTGGAAGACGAATTGTACCGTTGGCGCCACGAGGACCGCTTCCCGCCGGCCGATGTGCAATGGCTGGAACTGCAGCCAGGCGACGCTCTTCTGGCGCCCAACGGCGGTCTGCTCGCCCATGACCAAGACCTCGTCATCCCCTTGGAGATTCCCGAAGACATGCAGGTCGCGGGCCTGATTCAACTGCAACTGCAACTCACGCCTGGCGGCAATGGAGGGCAAATTGCCGCCTCCATCGAGTCGTTCGGAACCGACGAAGGGGTGCAATGGGGCGTGCTGGACTTGCGCCACGCCGACGGGGGCAATACGAACCCCGACACGGTCACGCCGGGCGAAACGCTGCTGGCCACCCTGCAATTCGAACCGACGGACACCGTCTTCCAAGCAGGCGAAATTCAGTTGCGTCTGAGCCGCACCGGCATCCAAGACATCGCGCCCGATGCCAATGCCAGCCCCATCCTCGTCAACGACTTGGTTCTTCGTTTGCCCACGGTGGAACGGGATCAATTCATCCCGATTCCGCTGCCAACGCACGACCCGCGCGCGCCGTCGAGCTGAGCCACCGAGTTACGCGCGACGGCGCAGATACGCGCCTGCGGCAACGGCGCCAAGAAGCGCCAGGGCACCGGCTGCGGGCGTCGTCTTGGTGGACGCATCATCGGCCTCGCCGCCGTGGTCCATGGCGTCGGGCACCGCGGTTTCCGTGGCGTCCGTTGCAGAGGAGGATTCTTCCGAATTGGATTCCCCGGCTTCCGACTCCGATTGCGGCTCCTCTTCTTCGCCGGTCTGCGTGGATTCGCTGGATTCCTCCGAGGGCTCCTCCGATTCACCAGACTGGGTTTCGTTGGCGGCTTGCTCTTCCAGCTCCTCTTGCTCAACCGGCGCTGGTTGGTCATCGGGTTGGTCACCGAAATGGATGAAGCGGTTCACGCGGCTGCCAATGTTCCAGTGGGTTGCAAGCCACTCGCCGGGTTCGGGTTCGGCATCGAAGTAGGTGTCGTGGTCGCAGTCAAAGTGCACCCGGTCAGCGCACAGGACCAGGAATTCACTCGTCGGGTAGCACATGACGTCATGGCCTTCCAAGCAGTGGCCGCTGGCATCCCAGTCGGGCGCCAATTGCTGCACGGCGCCCTGATTGTGGCCGTTTTCGTGCATGGGTGTGCGACCCATCCAGCAAGGTTCGTAGTTGACCCCGTAACCCGTTTCGACCATGTTGCGGTTGTTGGGCGACAATGAATCGTCCGTCCACAACGTTCCGGCCCCGCAGACACCAGCGGAATCGTCGTCGTAGAAAATGAGGTAGTCCATGTCCGCATCCTTGTGGCCGGCCGCGCGGGCGGCCTCCACCACGTCATCAAAATCTTGCGTGTATGCATCGGTGCCCAAATCCGGGCCTGGGAAGGTGTCCACGCGAATCTCGCCGGCTTCGTCGCAGCGAACCCGGTAATCCGCTTCCACGTCGCCCGACTCCAACGCGTCGGCGTTGAGCAATGCGTTCATGCGGCGAATGGCGTCGCGAATGTCCTCAATGACCAAATCGGTCCGGTCGGGGCCGTTGGATGGGTAGCCGTAGAGAACGTGGAATGCGTAGATGTCGGCGCAGTAGGGCTGGCGTTGTTCCGCATCGTCGGCGAAGCCCACGTCGCCGCCGGCAGGGATGGGATCGGCACCGTGCGTCACGGTGACGAAGCCATCGGACAACTCCACCGCGTAGTGGCCGTTTGGCAGCGGACACACTTCGCCAACGCCTTGCAAATGCACGGGCACGCAGAGGGCCAGTTCCTCGGAGGTCGTGGGTTCAGCCGGCGGCACGGCGACATCGGAGGTTGCCAACGGCACCATCAACGCAGCAAGCAGCATCGCGACAAACGCACCCTTCACAGGCCGTGGTGCGCTTCGCGCCATATAGCATCCGTGGACCGGGATTTTGGTCCCGCGGCCCAATGGGCCCTAATCGCGCTTCTTGGCGCGCAGCTTGGCGAGGCGATCGCCATACTTGGAGCGGCGAACCGTTTCGCCGTCCGGCCCCGGCTTGGGGAGGCCCTGCTTTTTGGCCACGTCAGCCAGCAACTTGGCGTTGCCAGTGCGGTCCTTGCTGCGCGGGTGCACGCGTGGGCCACATGGACCCCTGCAATAAGCTGTGTTTTGCGGCGCCGTCCGTAATGTGGCTCCGTTGACCACAATTGAACATTGAATTGCTGGCCTCGGTTGACCACCGGCTCCGCCGGCCATGGAGATGCACAGCATGGCAAGCCCCATTTTTGGAATCGAAGGACCCACCGAACGCGGCACGTTCGCGGGGCTCCAAGACACGATGCAAACCGCACGCAACAACCTGCAGCACTTGCCTCAGCGGGACCGAGAAACCTTGGTCGCCTTGGTGCGCAGCGCCACCATCCTGGGCGCCCTGGGCCGCAGCCGCTTGCCCGGCGCCACGCGACGCCTCGCCGCTATCCAACACCCCATCTGGGAATTGGCCCCCGAAGTGGCCATGGAATTCGACGCGCCCGGCAAGTCCGCCGCGTGCCTCGATGCCTCCGTGGCGTACGCCTCCGCCATGGCACGCTGCCAAGAGGACAACCCGGACAAGACCGAGGATCAATGCCACCAGGAGAACTCGTCAGCCGCGGCCGCCGAAGTGGCGTGCGTCGTGCGGCAATTGGACGACTTGCAAGCGCTCCTCGACGGCCTCGTGGCCAGCCCGCCGGAGCCCGCAGGTTAATCGATTCAGAGAATCGTGACTTCGTAGTCGTGAATGACGGGGTTCGTCAAGAGCCGGCGGCACATCTTGTCCACCTGCTCCTTCGCCGCATCCGCCGCGGTGTCGCCCAAATCAATTTCCCAAATCTTCGTGGTGTGAACTTCCTTGACACCGTCGAAACCGAGCAAATGCAACGCCTTCGTGGTGTTCTCTCCCTCCGGGTCGCTGATTCCGGGCTTCAAGTGGACGGTGACGTGGGCCTTGGTCATGGGCATGGCCGGCGACTCGCCCTCTTCTTATAGGGTTCTCCAACAGTTTAGCCCAAGGGCGCCCCCATCACGTTCATATACACCATCCAAGTCGGCCGCCTTCATATGGCCCTCTGGCAAGGTGAAAGCCGCCGCAAGTCCACCGGTGGACGCCTCATTTCCAGCCGTGGCAAGCGCCGCAGCGAGATTGCCCGCGAACACATCGACACGAACATTGGCGAAACCGCTCAGAAGGTCATGCGGACCAAGGGCGCCAACCAGAAAATCAAGTTGATGCGCACGGACAAGATCAACGTCACCGACCCGAAGAGCGGCAAGACGCAAGTCGCCGAGCTGACCAACGTGGTCGAAAACCCCGCGAACATTCACTACGTTCGCCGCAACATCATCACCAAGGGCGCCGTCGTCGAAACCTCGGCCGGCAAAGCCCGCGTGACCTCCCGCCCCGGCCAAAGCGGCGCCCTCAGCGGCGTCTTGGTCGAGTAAGCAGGACAGATGGTCAAGAAGGGGGACGACCACGTCGTCCTATGGCCCCGTTACTTTGATGCGAGCGTCAGCCGGGCCGCTGGCCGCCGCGTCCCCGCAAATTTGGCGGTGAAGAAGCCGGACGCTGCCTGGGTCAACAGCGCCGCGAAGAAAGCGGGCTTCAGCCCCGAATTGGAACCCAAGGCGCGCCACCCTGCGTTGCCTTGGAAAGTGGTTGGACGCGTCCTGGTCAAGGGCGAGTCCAAGGAAGCCGTCATCCGCAAGGTGGCGCAAGCCATGCAGAGCTAAGGCAACGGTTTTCGAACCGCGGCCACATGCCCCTGCATGCGTTGGATGGCTGTCTTGCTGGTCCTGCCCTTGATGGGCGGGTGCATCAGCGACGCCGCCCCGGAAGGCACCCCCCGCGGACCCAGCATGTGCTGGATTGACGAGTTGGTGATTCACGAGTACGGCGACTACCGCATGGATCGCACCAGCGTGGCGGCCTCCGTGGACACCCTCAAGCGGCTGTTTCCGGACCTGACGGTTCGCTACCAAACCCAGCCCGCCTCGTCGGGCGACACCATCGTGATTCCGCCAGCGGATGCGCCCACATCGCTGCGCATCCTGTACTTGGACGTGGATTCACCCCACGGCAGCTGGGGCCTATCAGAAGGCGGCTTGGTGTTGCTGTGGCCCCGCACCATGCAGGAGGCCTACCTGCAGGGCCTGCCAAGTGGGGACGGGCCCCTGCCCGCGCAGCCGCCGCAATGGACGACCATTTGGCAGTACGTCTTGACCCACGAGGTGGGACACGAGCTGGGCTTGATCAACACGGGCCTGGACGCGTCGGCGTCCCGCGAAGACCCCGACGACCGCAGCCACTCCACCGAACCCCACAGCGTGATGCACACCGGATTCCCGACGCAACACTACTACACCGGCGACGGCATCCCACTGGATTTCTCCCCCGCCGACTGGCGCGACTTGGAAGCGGCCCAGGCACCGGGCGGCACTTGCAACCCGTGAGTGTGCCACTCCCTTCAAGTGAGAAGCGCGCCTCGCGCGCCTGTTGGCTTCGTTTTGTCCCACGTGCAAGGGCCTCATGCGTCCCCGCAAGGGCGTGCTGGAATGCATCCGGTGCGCCGAAGCGGGCCGCGCGCGAACCGTTGTCAACAAAGGCAAACGCGTCACCCTGGGCCAAGGCCAAATCAGCCTCGGTGGCCGGGACCGGGAAGTGGTCCAAGGCATCGAGCCGGCGCTTGCGCCGCAGCAGCCGGATTGGCGTCCGACGGAAGCCGGCCAGCCCCATCCGGAATTGGGCCTGTTTCCTCACGATGAAATCCGCCCCGGGCAGCGCCGCTTTGCTCGCGATGTGACGTTGGCCGTCAACAAGGGCACCCACCTGGTGGCCCAGGCGCCAACGGGCATTGGCAAGACAGCGGCGAGCCTGGCGCCGGCGTTGCAGGCGGCCATCGACCACGACAAAGTGGTGTTCTTCCTTACGAGCCGCCAGTCCCAGCACCGCATCGCCGTGGACACGCTGCGCCAAGTCACGGAGCGCCGCGGCGTACGGTTTGGATTGGTGGATTTGGTGGGCAAGCGCGACATGTGTCTGCGGCCGGAAGTCAACGAAATGCATCCGGCGCGGTTCCCCGATTTTTGCGCCCGCGAAACACGCACCCGCAGCTGCAAGTTTCTGGGCGATGTGGACCAAGACACCATTCGCCGCGTCCAATCCGGCGTCCTGCACGTGGAGGAGTTGATGGCGGTCGCCAAAGACAGCCAGTTGTGCCCGCACCTGGTGGCCATGACCGCCGCGCAGCAAGCCCGCGTCGTGGTGGCCGACTACAATCACCTGTTCAGCGACATCCGCGAGCAATCCCTCGAGCGCCTCGGCGTGGACCTCCAAGACGTCATCGTCATCGTGGATGAAGCCCACAACTTGCCAGAACGCATCAAGCAAAGCCACGCGCACCGCATCAGCGATTTCCTGCTGGACCAAGTGCGGTCCGAGGCCCGGAACCACAAAATGCGCCAAGTTGAAGCGGACTGCGACAGCATCCGCGATGCCTTGGTGGACTTGGCCAACGCCGCCCAAAAAGAAGGCCGGGCCGAAAGCGCCCGCCTCGGGGACACGGACGCGCAGGTGGCGCGCCTGGAAATCAATGCGCTTCACCAAGCGTTTGAAGCGACGCGCAGCAGTGCCACCATGGGCTTGCACCGCACCATCCAGGACGTCATTGACGACTTGGCCCCCCTCGTGCAAAAAGTGCGCAAGGGCCAGGATGACCAAGTGTGGTCGGAGGAACTGATGGAAGCATTGGAGGACTGGGGCCGCTTCCAGTCCGGCGCCTTACGGTACGTGGAATGGGATGACGTCGGCGGCATCAGTTTGCACGTTCGACTCCTGGACCCCGGCATCCCGGCGCGCAAAGTGTTCAACCGCGTCCACAGCGCGATTCTGATGTCGGGTACCCTGCGGCCGCCAGAAATGACGCGCGACCTGCTCGGCCTCGAGGAATCCCGCACCACGGTTCGCAGCTACCCGTCGCCGTTTCCCGCCCAGAACCGGGCCATCATCGTGGACCAAGCATTGTCCACACGCTTCAAGGAACGGGGCCCACGGTTGTGGGCGCAATTGGCCCAACGCATTCAATCCGTCTGCGAAGCAACCGAAGGCAATGTCGCCGTGTACACGCCCAGCTACGCCGTCATGGCCGACGTGCGCAAGGCCACAACCGTGCACAAGGAAGCCATTGTGGAAGACCCCGGCATGGGCAAGCAGGAACGCGACCTTGTGCTGGACCGGCTGCGGGGCGCCAAAACCCGCGGCGGCGGCATCCTCTGGGGCGTCATGGGCGGCAGCTTTGCAGAGGGTGTCGACTTCAAAGACAACCTCCTGTCCGCCGTCATCGTGATTGGCTTGCCCCTGGCGCCGCCGGACCTGGAAGTCCAGGCCACCATTGGCTACCTGGAGGAGCGCTTCGGGGGCAAAGGGCGACTTTACGGTTACGTGTACCCCGCCATGAACAAGACGCTGCAAGCTCTGGGGCGTGGCATTCGCAGTGGCACCGACCGCTGCGCCATCCTCCTTCTGGACAACCGGTACATGACGCACCCGTACCGCGATTTGCTGCCCGAGGGAGCCATGGCGAGCATGGATCCGGGCTTCACGGCGACCACATTCATGCAGGCCCACGGTCTTTGAAGGCCGCGACCCCTCGCACGGCGTGAACCTGCAGCGCTGGACACGCATTGGCTTGCTTCTGCTGCCCATCGGAGCCGCGACGTACGCGACGACCATTGTGCCGCGCGGCCATTGGCTGGAAGCGCGGGACCCCATGTGGGCTGAATGGGTTCTCAGCGACGGCTTCCGGGCCTATGCTTCGGCGACCGTCAACGGCACCGGATGGGCCGCATTTGGCGTGTTGTGCCTGTACCTCTGGCTCCGGGAATCCGGGCTGCCCGGTGAAGGGCGGGTCTTTTGGGCGACCATGCTCAGCATCAATGGTGCCCTGACGTTGATGCCCGCCCTGGGCATGATGGCCATGGAATGGCCGCACCTGGCCGAAGCGGGCGCATCCCATGTGGCCGCAGCCACGACCGAGAGCGGCTTCTGGCTGCTATGGTTGACCTGGAGCGCCGTCACATTCGGCTTGGGCTCGCTGCTGTTTGCATGGGCGCTGTGGGATCGCGGACATCGCGGGGCAGCGATTGCCTACGGGGCGGGCGGCGTGCTCGCGGGCGTTCCGTTTTGGTTCTGGTTGGAAGTGGCCGGCACTATGGTGTGGTTTGCCGGGACGGTCTGGATTGCCTGGCTGGCTTGGCGTACGCAATCGCCAGCCACGCAAGCACTGCAACCACCATGAGCCACGGACTGCCAGCGTGCAACGGCCCATCGTTGGGGTGCAGGAACGGAGCCGGGTGCAGCATGGGCCCCCAATAGTCCACGAAAATGTACAGGGCCACAGATGCCAAGACAACCGGCGCAGCCCACCGAGGCCATGCGTCGCTGCGCAAGTCCTTGACCAGCAGCAGGGCCTGCAAGGGCATGCCCAGGTGCGAAAAGAACAGGATGTTGTTGGTGCTGCCCCAGTCCCACGTACCCATGCGGTCGGGGAACATGATGAACAAGTAACTGGTCCACAGGCCGACGTAGATGTTGAGAATCAACGCACTGGCATCCAGCCACTTGTTGCGCCAGCCGAAGGCCTTGTGCAACAACAGGGCCAGGAAAAACAGGAGCACGGCATTGGGACTGTCGGCAACCAGAGGCCACCACGCCCAGTGCTCGTAGAATCCAGATGCCGGGTTGAATTGACCCACATCCCAGTAGTAGTACCAGCCGAAAATCATGCCCGCCAAGTCGGCAATGAGAATGGGAATCACGAAGACCCAACGGGTCTTGAGATGGTGAAGGAGGGAGAAGAGCCGGGCCACATTCTCGGGAATGCGCCCGGCGGTTTAGACGATGCGGCGTATTCGCCTAGGACTCGTCGTCTTCTTCGACGTCGTCGTCAGAGTCTTCCTCGTCGAGTTCGTCGTCGGATTCTTCCGCGTCGGAATCGTCTTCGTCGTCCTCGTCGTCATCCACGTCGTCCTCTTCGAGTTCTTGCTCGTCGTCGTCGCGGTCGTCGTCAAGGCCTTCTTCCAAGCATTCCTGGTAGTTGCGCTCGGCGTAAGCGACGCGCTTCTCGTAGGTACGCTGGTCCTTGGCCGTGCGGTTCTCGTATTCGGAGTCGGCCTTGGCCGTGCGGTTCTCCAGGTCGTCTTGGGCGTCGTCTTCCTTGCCGGCAAAGTAGGCTTCAATCTCGGCCACTTCTTCGTCGTACTCGGCCTCGATTTCAGCGACTTCTTCGGCGTGCTCGGCGCGCGCCTCGGCCGTTTCTTCCTCGTATTCCGCTTCAATCTCGGCGACGGCCTCATCGTACTCGGCCTGCGCCTCGGCGCGATCTTCTTCGGTCGCGTCCTCGTCGCTGACGGCCTCGTCGTAGTCCTGTTGCGCCTTGGCGAGTTCTTCGTCGCGGTCGGCCGCAGCTTCCGCGGTTTCTTCGTCCAATTCGGCGTCGGCTTCGGCGATTTCTTCGTCGCGCTCGGCAGCGGCCTTGGCCAGGGCTTCTTCGCGGGTCATCTCGGCGTAATCCGAGTCGTCCTCGTAGTCGTCGTGGGCACGGTCCATGCGGCGGTCGTACTTGTCCTCGGCCCGCTCACTGCGGTGTTCGAGGTACCAGGCGGCCTTCGCAAGCTTGGCGTCACGTTCGTTTTCGCACGTGTCTTCCAGGTTCTTGTAACGTTGCCAGGGCTTGTCGGATTTGCCATCGCCGTCGTTGTCGTCGTCCTCGTTGTCAAGGATTCCATCGCCGTCGTCATCGGTGTCGCTCACGTCATCGACGCCATCGCCATCGGTATCGGAGGCGCTGGTTTGCATGTCCTTGACGACGGGCGTGTATTCGCCCGATTCAAGGTCCACGCCTTCGCCCAAGTCAAAGTCGAGCAGGATGTCAATGCCGTCGGCGCCGACCGTGAAGTCCTCGGCGACTTCGACGATGTTGCCGAAGACGTTCAAGAATTGGGTGGTGCCATCGTCATAGACGACTTCCACGGAGCTGACCATGATGCGCAGACCGGTGTAGTCACCCGGTTGCAAGTCGAACGCTGCAAGGGATTCCTTGGCGTCGGCGTCCGACAATGCCAGCAGGTTGATGGTGGCCACGCCATCAAACACCGTCTGCCATACGGCATCGGAATGTTCGACTTGGGCCTTTGTGAAGGTAACGTGAACTTCGGAAACGTCCTCCGTCAATGCGTCTTTCACATACAGATTGCTGTTTCCTTCCGCGTCCCCAAGACACCCGCTGATGGCAACGGCGGCCATGGCCAGGGTCAGGGCGGTCGCGAGTTTTGCTTGAGATATCATTGTCCTCACTCCTAAGCGGTCGCCGACCGTATATAACGAGCGTCCGACGATGTTCAAACAGTCGCGGATTCCGGCATTTGCATCCGGCGCGGCACACGGGCGCACGAATTGAGTGAATGCGGGGAGCAGGATTCGAACCTGCGAAGCACGTAGCCCCGGATCTTAAGTCCGGTCCCGTTGGCCGCTTGGGTACCCCCGCAAGGAGTGCCCGGAGAGGAGCGAAGTTCCAGGTCGGCTCATAAGGACTGGAAGAAATTGATGAAGCCCAGCACAAGAAGCACGCCGAGAATGGGCGGCAAGCCGTACTTGATGACCGGGCGGAAATAGCCGCTCCAATCAGGCCCGGACTCCAGGCCATGGCTCAGTTCGTTGAGGTAGTGGGGCCGAATCCAGCCCACGTAGATGGAGAGCAACAGCCCGCCCGCCAACAGGAGAATGTTGCTGACGAACAAATCGACGTAGTTCAGGACGTCCGCGCTGATGGCGCTGCCCAGCCCGAGAATGTACACGCTCAAGCCCACCAAGGTGACGGCGCGCCAGCGACTCCAACCCGTGCGATCCAAGACCGCAGATACGGGGACTTCGAGAAGGCTGATGGCGCTGCTGATGGCGGCGAACGTGAGCATCAAGAAAAAGCCGCCCGCCATGAATTTCCCGAGGAAGCCACCGATTTGGGCGAATGCGGTGGGAAGGACAATGAACAAGCCGCCAACGCTGCCGGAGTTATCCGGGGTGACGAGCCCATCGAGGCCGAGGCTGAACAGGAGCGGGAAGACCATGAAGCCGGCGAGCAGCGCAACGCCCGTGTCGGCAAACCCAACGATGAGGCCCGTTTGTTGCAGGTTGCCCTTGCGTTCCAGGTAGCTGCTGTACGTGAGCATGGTTCCCAGGCCCAGGCCGATGCTGAAGAAGGTTTGACCCGCGGCTTCGCTGACGGTCCCGATGGTCACGGCACTGAAATCGGGGTCCAAGTAGAACGAGCGCCCGGCCGCGGCGCCGCTTTGCAGGTTGCCGTAAATGACGAGGCCGACGACGGTCAGAAAGAGGATGGGCATCATGATGAGATTGGCCTTCTCGATGCCTTTGTCGACGCCACGCAGCAGGATGCCGATGGTGGCGGCCATGAAGATGGCGTGCCACAAAACGGCGCCTGGCCCGAATGCAATCCCGCTGAAGAAGCTGGATTCATTGCCGAAGAAACTGCCTTGGAACGATTCGAAGAAGTACCGCATGGCCCAGCCGGCAATGACGGAATAGTAAGAGAGGAGAAGCACTGCAGTGATGATTCCCAAGATGCCGACGATGGTCCACGGCTTCGTCAGCCCATCTTTGTTGAACGCATCCACCACGTTGCGGCGCGATTTGCGGCCAATGCTCAGCTCACTCATGAGGGCCGGCAAGCCGATGATGAACAGCAGTGCCACGTAGATGAACATGAACGCGGCCCCTCCGTTGGTGCTCACCAAGTACGGGAATCGCCAGAGATTTCCGAGACCCACCGCGCTTCCCACGGCGGCCATCACGAACCCGAGTCGGCTGTCGAACGCACCACGCGCCATCACGTTGCGACTTCGACTTGCATTGAAGACCGTTGCTCCATGAACCCGGAGGGCAACGGAACGGTTATGATGGGGGCCCAAGTCGGCCGCGAATGCCCCCCGGACCCGCGGCGGACCGGGAAGCATTCCATTTGCCGTAGTAGCTTAGTTGGTGGAGCATCGGACTGTTAATCCGAGGGTCGCAGGTTCGAGTCCTGCCTACGGCGCTTCAATCAGTTCCCTGGGGAACGCTTCGATTTCGTGTCGGCTTCTTTTTACTGGGCTGGCGATGAAACCTCGTGTCTGGTGACCCGCGCCGCATTTTGCTGCTGCCCGAGTGGCAACGCATCACCTGCACGATTCTCAACGTGATTCCACTGCCCGGCGTCGGCGCCATTTGGGCCGGCGTGCGCAACCCCCACAGCCCGCTTCTCAAGCACGGAATCGCCCAGTTGCTGCTTGTGACGCTTGGTTCGTACCCGTGGATCATCCCCGGCGTGGTGGGTTTGGCATGGGCCGTTTGGAGCAGTGTGCGCATCCACCAAGACGCGCGCCCTCAGATGCCGTGGACCGGACCGGTGTAATCAAGAGCCGGGTGCCAAATCGTGGCACCATGTCCGAACCCCGCGTGATTCTCATCACGGGCACCTCGACCGGCATCGGTCGCGCCGCCGCAGAAGCATTGCACGCCAAGGGGCACACGGTGATTGCAACCGCCCGCAAAACGGCAGACATCAAGGACCTCAAGGACCAGGGAATGACCACCATGGCCCTCGATGTGACCAGCGATGCATCCATGAAGAAAGCCGTCAAGGCCGCCGTGGCCAAACACAGTCGCGTTGACGTCCTCATCAACAACGCAGGTTACGGCGTCATGCTGCCCCAGGAAGAAATGCCCATGGACGCCATGCGGGCCATGTACGAAGTCAACGTGTTTGGCCTGCAGCGCATGACGCAGTTGGTGCTGCCCCACATGCGCGGCAA
>JBFJWV010000008.1:0-14044 GCA_041623515.1 Thermoplasmatota archaeon
CCACGAGTTTCGTGGCCAGCTCCAACGCGGTGATTCATGCCCGCGGAACCCCCACCTTTGCCGATGTGGGGGCGGATGCCAACTTGGACCCCGAACAGGTCCGCGGCGCCCTCTCGCCGGCTACCAAGGCATTGTTGCCCGTTCACTTGCACGGTCTTCCGGCACCCATGGGCGAAATCAACGAAATTGCCGCAGATCGCGGCATTCCCGTGATTGAGGATGCATGCCAAGCCCATGGGGCCACGTACGAAGGACGCATGGCCGGCTCGCTTGCCGATGCGGCCTGCTTCAGCTTCTACACCACCAAGAACCTCATGGCCGGTGGAGACGGTGGCATGGTCGTCACGAACGACGAAGAATTGGCGGAATCCCTGCGATCGTTGCGCAATTCAGGCAGGGCTCCGGGACAACAATACGAACATACCTCCGTCGGGTACACGTCCCGGCTCAACACCATCCAAGCGGCCATTGCATGTGCGGGCCTCGACGAATTGCCCCGTTGGCTCGCTCGGCGACGCGAAGTTGCCGCCATCTACAACCAGGAACTGGCAGAGCTTCCCGTCTCGTTGCCGGCGCAAGACGCAAAGCGCGAATCCGCGTTCCACTTGTACGGAATCAACTGCGAGGACCGCGACGGCTTGCAAGCTCACCTGCGCGACGCAGGCATCGGCACCGGCATCCATTACCCCATTCCCATTCACTTGCAGCCGGTTTACCGCGAGCGCTTCGGATTCCAACCCGGCGCATTCCCTGCCGCTGAACGCCACGCGCAAACGACGCTCTCGTTGCCCATGCACCCGTCGCTATCGGATGAACAGGTGCATCAGGTTGTCGCGGCGATTCGCGGCTTCTTCGCAGGAGGCGGCGCATGAAAGTCGGTGTCATCGGAGCGGGCTACTGGGGGCGCAAGCACGTGGACGAGTACAGCCACATCCCCGAAGCGGACCTCCAATGGGTGGTTGACCCGTCCAAGGAAGCGCGCGAATTTTGTGCAGCCAATTACGGCGTGCCCAACACCACGGCCGAGATTTCGGATTTGCTCAGCAGCGACGTGGACGCGGTCAGCGTATGCGTCACCAACGACATGCACCACGGCATCGCCAGGCAGGTTTTGGAGGCGGGCAAGCACGTGCTCGTCGAAAAGCCGCTGACCATGGACGAAGCCACCTCACGCGACTTGGTTGCCCTCGCTCATGACAATGACCTGACCCTGGCGGTCGGGCACATTTTCCGGTTCAACAATGCCATGACGGAACTCCGGGAACGCGTCAAGGATGGCTTCTTCGGTGACGTCTTTTCCATCATCAACCGGTGGACCACGCTTTGCGACCCATTCCCTGGGCGCGACGTCGTGTTCGATCTTGCACCCCACGCCTTCGACATTCTGAACTTCGTCCTGGACGAGTGGCCAGAACGCATCACCTGCGTGGGGGGAGCATACCGGCGCAAAGAACTGGAAGAAACCGCATTCATTTCGGCCGAGTTCCCGTCCGGAATCTTGGGCCACATCGAGGCGTCTTGGTTGTTGCCCGGCAAGGTTCGCACCGTCGAAGTCATGGGCCGCGACCGCAGCGCCCACATCGACACTCTATCGCAGAAATTCACGGTGCATGAGTCGGACTACAACTTCGACTTGGACATCGAGCGCAACAACACGATTCGAACCGAATTGGAGCACTTCTTGGAAGCCGTCAAGAAGGGCGACCACACCATCAATTCCGGCACCGTCGGCCTCAACACGGTGCGTTGCCTCGAAGCGTCCATTCGTTCGATGCGCGAACACCGCAGCATCGAGTTGGATTGGGCCGAATGAAAATCTCCGTGGTCACAACGGTCTACAACGATGCCATGGGGCTCGAGCGGATGCTGGCATCCCTCGAAGGCCAAGAGCATCTTCACGAGGTGGTTGTGGTGGATGCGGATTCGTCCGATGGCAGCTTCGAAGTTGCCAAGGAAGCCACAGCGCGGCTGCCCGTCAAAGTCCTACAGAAGGCGGGCCCTCGGGGTACGGGCTTCCAGACTGCGTGCGACGCGGCCCGCGGGGACGTGCTGGCGTTCATCGGCGCCGACGATTACGCGCGCCCCGGATGGACCGGCGCCATCGCCCGTGCTTTCCAAGACGGCGCGGACGTAGTTGTCGGACACAACGAAATCGAAGGCCAATCGTCCCGCGGCGAGCGCGTGCCATGGGTGGTCAATGGCCAAGACATCAGCCACGCCGGCTGCAACACCTCCTACCGGGCCTCCTTGTACCATGAAGTGGGAGGCATTGACCCCGCATTCATCACTGCCGAAGACATGGAACTCAACCTCCGGGCCGTTCGCGCCGGTGCACGCATCGTGCACGTCCCCGAGGCACGCGTGGTGCGGTCGGTGCGTGCCGGACGCCGGGATACGCTCCGGCAAGCGTATTGGAACGGCTTCGGGCGCGGCCAGTTGCTTTCAAAACATGGCGATGTCCCCGGCATGAAGTCGGGGGCAATCCGGGCCGCCCTGCGGCCTTGGCTGTGGCCGCGTTTGCTTGCCGGATTCAAAGGATTCATCGACGCCAGGAAATCATCATGAAAATCACATTCATCATCCCAACCCTCAACGAAGAAGAGGGCATTGGGCCCACCATTGACGCCATTGACCGGGATGCGTTTGCTGCCTCAGGGCACACCGTCGAGGTCCTCGTTGTTGACGGCAATTCCAAGGACCGCACGGCAGCGGAGGCCAAGAAGCGGGGCGCCAAAGTCATCGTTGAGAAGCGTCGAGGCTACGGCCGCGCCTACAAAGTCGGGTTCGCAAAGGCCGATGGGGACATCTTTGTCACCGGCGATGCGGACGGAACGTACCCGTTCGAGAAAGCCCACGAATACGTGCAAACGCTCGTCGACGGCGGCTACGATTTCCTCACGTGCAACCGGTACGCGGACCTCAAGGAAGGTGCAATGAGTCCCAAGCACAAGCTCGGCAACTGGGTTCTTTCAACCACGGCACGGGTCCTTTTCTGGATTGGCCTGAAGGACAGCCAGAGCGGCATGTGGATCATTCGCCGCGACGCTTTGTCCCAGATTCCCTACGATGGGTTTGGCGAGGGCATGCCGTTCTCCCAGGAAATCAAAATTGATGCCCTGAAGCGGAAATCCATCAAGGCGGCGGAAATTCCGGGCAGCCTCCACCCACGCATTGGCGAGGCTGTGATTGAATCCTGGACCGACGGATTTGGTAACTTGGGCGCGCTCTTTCGCAAGCGCTTCACGACGCGCTGGTCGCGGCGCGCCTAGGGCAACTCGGCGTCCACGGAGTCCGGATCGGTACCAATCCATTGGCCAACGCGGCCGTGCAGAGCGACGATGCGTTCGAAGGCCGCATCCAGTCCCTTGGCGTGGTATTTGGCTTGCACATCGGGGAGCTGGAGGCGCTTGGCGCCAGAGAACAAGTTGTCCGCGTGGGCAACGAGTTGCTCCTCCATGGTTTCCGGGATGAGGGCTCGTGGCAATCCCAATCCGTCTGCATCCTCGGCCGTCAACCCCGCGCCCGTGTGCCGCTCCACGATGCGCACGATGGCTTCTGGCCATGACTCGTCGTCCAAAATGCGCGCCCCTGCAAAGGCATGGGTGGGGTCTTGGGTCAGACTGCGGCCGATGTCGTGCAGGATGGCCCCGCATTGCACCAATGCCACGTCCACTGGGTGGCCTTGGTCCGCGGCCCGTTGGGCGAAGGCAACGGCCAGCGACTCGACGGCCGCGACATGATCAAGGACCCAATTCGGTGGTTGGGCCGCCCGGAGGCGGTTCCAACACTCAGTCGGTGAGGGCCACTTGGAGGCCATCGAGCCTCTTCTTGATGCGCTTGATGTCATCTTCGTTGGTGACGGGCTCCATGGCCTGGTCGCATTCGGGGCACAAGAAATCCATGTCCATGGCGTCTTCGAACATGACGCGCTCGTGCAAGTCGGTGCATGCGTAGAATTGGTGGTCCTCTTCGAATTTCAGTTGCGTCCGCAAATCCTTGGCTTCGGCCTGCCAGCGGCGCATGTGAATCAACCGCAGCTCCGGTAGATCCGTGGCCCAAGTGAATGTCTCCCAGCCTTTGGTGTCCGTGTCTTTGTGGTATTCGAGGGCGTGCGCCTGCATGAGTTTGTAGAGGACCTTGCGCACGGCGCTTGGCTTGCGGTCGTCAAAGTGTTCGGTGATGTCTTCACCGCTGACGGGTTCCGTATCGAGGATGTACTGGAAAATTTCGAGGCCTTCCTCCCCGGCCACATCAAACAGGTAGGCCTGGATTTCGGGATCTTCGAACTTGGGTTTCCAATCTGGGCTCCGGACCACAAGTCGAGAATGCCTGATGGGTCAAAAAGGGGACGACTCGGTGGTGTTGACCTGCTTTCCCCTAGCGGTGGGCACCACTTCCACTTCCGCGCCGGGAAATTCGTCGTTTTCCCAGTCACCATCGCGCAGCCGGTCAAGGGTCAATGCCAAGGCGGCCACCTCCGAGTGAGGTTGGTTTCCGACGGCCACGTTGAAGTCCGCAAGGTCGTAGATTTCGGCCGGCACTTTTTCCGCGCCCACCACGACCATGATGTCGGCGGGACCCTTGCGGATGTTGGGCATGGCGTTTCCCAGGCCCGTGCCGTACATGGTGAGGTGCACCACTTGCCCGCCGCCCTCCTTCCACGCCTTCACGATTCCCTTCCAACCCGTTCCGCTGGCCACTTCAAAGTCTCCGCCGAAGCGTTTGGCCACGTCGCGCACCGATTGCACGACGTTTTCGTCGGTCTCGGCGATGTGGACGCGTCGGGCGCCCATGGCACGGGCCGTGAGGCAGACGTGGGTCGTGATGCGTTTGTCCCGCTGCGGGCGGTGGCCCAAGCGCAGCACTTCGATGTTCATGGCGCATCCTGCAGGGCAACGTCCACCCGGAGGCGGTCTCCATCGTTGCACGGAATTACTTCGCGCAAGCAGATCGGCGCAATCACTTCCAGGGTTTGCGTGTAATGGCTGCGGTTGGGCAGGATGGCAGCGCAGGCCTGCCCGTCGATGGTTGCGGGGCTGCAAATGACGCCGCCAAAGGTACGCCCTTCCGCCTCGAATCCATCAATCACGTGGACGGGCTCGCGCTTCAGGATGCGCAGTTTGTTGGCTTCCGCGCTGGCGAGGCCCAAGTTGAGGGTGCCAGGGTACGGCTTCCAACCCAGGGCGGCAATGAACTGGTCTTCGTACCCAGGCCGGGACAAGTAGTAGCGGCCTTCGCCAAGGCCCGTTTCGACGGTCCCTTCGAGGCTCAATGAATCTTGCTTCTCGAAGAGTCGCTGGTAGAGCCCGTGCTCCGCCCGCAGCACATTGCGTCCGTCTTCCGTGATTCGAATGCGCTGTTTGCGCACGCCCATTTCGCGCCGAATGAATCCCGCGTCGCCCAATTCGATGAGGCGGCGGCTGCCCGTTTGCTGGCTGACCTCGATGAGCTGCGCAAAGTCGGCGCTGGCCAGCTCCACCGGGTCATCCATGGCGCCGAGCAGGGCGAGTTGCTTGAGGGCTTCAATGTCGGCTGGGCGCGCCACGGCCCGGCCACCGAAAACGGGTACTTACGCGTGCCGTCCGTTGAAGCATTCGAGAAGGTCAATGTAGAGCTGTTTCTCCGCCCCGTTCACCGTGGCTGCGAGGCGCTGCACAATGAGTTCCGGGGTGGAGCGGGCTTGGTGACCCAGCTTGGGCTGGCGGTCCACGATCAACCGGTGTTGGTCGTCCAATCCGGTGGCTTCGATGCCATCCATGCGGACCGTCGCGTCGCGGACGAAGGCCATCACCTGGGGCGCCAGGTGGGTGACGACTACGGCCATGGATTGCGATGCTGCGAGCCGGTCCAGCACGAAGGCAATGATGCGGCCTGCCGCCTCCAATTCCGTGACGGATTCCACTTCATCCGCCAACACCAGTCGCTTGGCGTTGCCCTGCGTTACGGGGAGGAAGCCGCGCAGGAAGGTCTCGAAGGCTCCCGCATCCATGCCGCGGCGTGCCGTGACCAAGTGGATTTCATCCAACCATGGCACTTGCACATGTTCGCCCACGACGGGCAGGCCCATGCGCGCCATGATCACGATTTGGCACAGGTGTTCCAGGAGCGTGGATTTGCCGCCCGAATTTGCCCCCGTGAGCACGGCGACATTTTCGTGACCACCGATGCGGTAGCGGATGCGTTGAGCAGAGGCGGTGTGCGCCAAGTCCAGGTGCACGGAGGCTTCAAAGCGCAAATCGTCGGACCAAACGGGCTCCTCCAGCCGATGATCCAGCGCGAACCGTCCCAGGGCACAGGTCGCATCCCATTCCAGCCACGCACGCATTTCATCGTGGATTTCTGGCAGCAATTTCTGCAGATGCTCTGCGGCAGCTTGTTGGGCCTTGAACGATTGGAGCGCCTGGCCCGCTTGTTGTTCGTTGCACACGCGCTCGATTTCGTCTTCGTCAATGCCCAGGGGCAATCCTGCGGTGTACGGTTGGAAGGCGATGCCCGTGGCTTCGCGCAGCAAGTTGCGCGCTTGGGTCAGCACTTGCTGCGTGGGGCCTTGCAAGGCGCTTGGGAGTGCGCCTTTGCTCATGGCACGCAGCATGTCGGGACCGGACAGTTGAAGGTCGCTCACCAAGGCTTCCAGTTGCGCGTCCAGGCTCGTTTTGATGGTGTCCACGTTGCGGCGGATGGTTGCTGCATCCATGGTCGTGGATGCGGACTGGATGGAATGCTCCAAGGCTTGGGATGCAACCGAGGGCCGATCCAGCAGTTCGGCCAATTGTGCGCAGGCCTGGATGGCGGCCTGGTTGTGGGCGAATGCATCCAATATGGAGTGTGGGCAGAGGGCTGCCAGCGGGGCGTCAGCGGGGACATCGATGGCGTTGGGCAGGGATGCAGCGTCGATGGAGCCTTCGTCGTAGGCAATGACCACCACGTCATAATCGGTAGCGGCGGCCAGGTCGCGGGGGGTCCCCAGCGTGGCCCAGGCACTGACGCCCTTGCGGTGGAGTGCGTTGTAGGTTTGGTCGGTTTCTGCCACGACCAGCAAACCGGTGTCCAATGTGGGTGGTGGCTGGCGGAAGCCTTGGATGGCGCGTAGGCAAGCGCGCGCGGCGTCGAAATCCACGCCTTGCATGGCTGCCTTCGCTTCCATGACCCGTGCAGCATGTCGGGTGGCGGACTCCTGGTTGGGCAGCGGGTGAAGGAGGCGGAGTCGGTTGCGCCCTGCATCCGTGGATGCGTAGCGAAGAAGCCGGGCCATGATGCGATCGTGGACGCGGCGGGCGGCGGGAGTGGCCAGGAAGGCGTCGGCGACGTGGTTACCTCGTGCGGCCAAAACAAGGTCAACGGCGCGCCGTTCGGACAGGCCGTCCACGCTTGAAATGGCCTGAAGGTCCATGTTTTCGGCGGCCGCGTAGAACGCTTCGTCCGACCCCATGTGGCGGCGAATGCGGTCTGCGAGTTGCGGCCCAACACCGGGCAATTGCTCCAGGTTCATGCTCCGTCCCCGATGAAGTCCGCAGGACGGATGCGCCGGTCGCTCTGGAGCGCGTACTCCTCGTCGTGATGGTACACTTGGAAGTACAGGTCGTCCAAGGTTTCGCCCGTGCGCTTGTCCTTGCGGCCTCGTTTGCTCCCGACCCACCGCCAGATTTCCACGGAGTCAAAGAGGGGGTCCCAGGGGACGTTCGCCAGGTCGTCCTTCTTGCGACCAATGCCGCTGTCGGCGGTCACTTGGATCCAACGGGTTCGTTCGCCATGTTTCTTGGCCACCAAGTCGATGCAGCCGAAGACGTCGTTGCTTTGGCTGTAGTACATGTTGCCGCGCTTGACGCCGGTGCGCACGCAACGATGGACGGTGTACCCTTCGGCCTCCAGCATTTTGATGGCGGTGAGTTCGATGGCCGTGCCTTTGGCGGCGCGGTTGACGCGTTTGGAGCGGGGTTTGCTTGGCCGCGTGGCCTTGGCCGTCGTCGTTCCGGGAAGGGTCGGGTCCGCAGGCACAGGGCCAAATGGTCCCTGCAATGGTTCAAGAGGAGAGGGAGAGGCGAGTGAAACCACACATGTGTTCAGTCAGCACCTGTCCCCCAGCACAACCCTTTATTCGGCGTGGTCACCATAGCCAAGGTTGCGTGACGGAACGTGCGAAGCACGGGATTTTTGGCCCAGCGGATGCCCGGCCGTCGCGGAGGTCCAAACATGAAAGTTTCTGATGTAATGAGCCGTGATCCAGTCACGGTCGACAAGGACCGCAACCTGAAGGACGTACTGAACTTGATGCAGCAACACCGCATCACCAAGATTCCGGTCGTCGATGAAGGAAAACTCGTGGGCATTGTGACCGATGGTCGCATTGCCGACAAATTGGGGCGCGCCCACAACGCGCACACCCAAACCGGGACGTTCCATGCCTCCAGTGTCATGGACAAAGAATTCGTCCGGGCCCATCCCGACGAAACCGTCGCCAACTTGTTGGCCGATGTGGGAAAGCCGGGCCTCACGATGATTCCCGTTTGCAAAGGTGACAAGCTCGTGGGCGTGGTGACCAAGGCGGACCTCCTGCCGTTGGTCAAATCCGAATCGGCGGTTTCCGACGTCATGACGCGTGAGTTGCAATCCGTTGACGCCTCCAGCCGTTTGGTCCATGCGCGGCGCCTGCTGCTTGACCACGACATCGCCCGCTTGCCGGTGCTCCAGGATGGACACATTGAGGGCATCATTGCGGAGCACGAAATTGCCACCACCTTGGCCGGGTTCAAGGAAGCCGACGACTCGGTGCAGAAGGCAACCGTTCGCGACTTGAAAGTGGGCGACGCCATGAACCGGGACGTCATCACCGGGGCCCCGGACATGACGGCCTGGGCAGCGGCGCAGATGATGCTGGACCACCACGTGGGCGCTTTGCCCATCGTGGACGGTTCAGGCACCATCCAAGGCATCGTGACCCGCACGGATTTGCTCCAAAACTTCGCGTCCTAGCGGTTTGGGCGTCCAACAACCTTTTTCCTTCATCCCCTCGCATGCCCCCACGGTTCCATGAATCGTTGGTTGGTTGCAGTCTTACTCATTGCTAGCATGCTTGCTGTCCCGTCGGGGCAAGCGCAAATTCACTCGTGCGGCGATGGCCTGGAGGTGTACATGCGGAATCCGGACTTCACTCCGGACGCAAACGGCGTGTTTCATGTCAGCGGCGACCTCATGGTGCAGTTCCAAGTGATTGGTCCGGAAGCGGACAAGGTGGAGGCATTCGGACTCAGCTTCGGCGTGGACATTCCCACCGGCGAAGAAGTGTGCGCCCTGCCGCCCCAGGCTTGGACGACCGGCGTTTACCTGGAGTCCTACAAACTGGACAAGACCAAGGAAGATGGATTCTTCGTCGGCATCAGCAGCAACGCGGCCAGTTCCCCGCAAATGGAATTGGGCGTCGCGGTGCATGCGTACGACGCCGACGGCTTCGAAGTGGCTCGCTTCTGGGGCCAGGTCAACCTGGATCACTGCGGCCAACAACCCACCATGGGATGCCCGGACGACGAATTGGCCCCGGACTTCACCATGCCTTGGATGAAGATTTTGCCCGGCGACGGCTCCTTGGATCCCGTCAACGGCATCGCCATCGAATTCAACGAAGAGCTGGAAAGCATCATTGTGGAACTCAACGGCGAAGACATCACCGATGAATTGGAGGAATGGCTGGACCGCCCGGTTTACGATTCCGATACCGTCCCCGCCGGGCCGCAGCAAGCGTGGGAGCGGGTCATGCCCCAATGCGAAGGCCCCGAAATTGACCAGGTTCACACCTGCGGCCCCCTCGGTGGCCCGGCCTACCAGTGGACCAACCGGCAAATGACGGACGAAGACATCATCCGCGTGATTGCCACGGACTTGGCTGGCAACGTCGCCACCAAGGAAATTCACATTGGCAGCAGCGTCGCCGGTGGCGCCATCAGCGATGGCATCCCGATTCTGCAAATGACCTTCGAACAAAGCCGCCTGCAAGCGGCGCCTGGCGAGACCGCGGTCTACAAGATGATCATGAACAACGCAGGCGGTGGCGAAGGCCATCCGTTTGCCGACGCCATCGTGCCAGAAGGTTGGATTTTCGAATGGATTCCCGGCCACAAACCGGTTCCTGCTGGGGGCACCTCCGAGCAGGAGCTCCACGTGACCGTTCCGGTGGATGTAGTGGATGACACGTACGTCATCGAACCCGTCATCAATTACCAGCAAGGGCAAGACGACAAGACCCTGCGCAGCCTCCTGAACTTGGAAGTGATTACGCCGGAAGGCCAAGAAGTGGATTCGGTCGAGGAAGAGGCACCCAAGAAGTCGCCGGGAACCGGCATTCTGGCCATTGGCATGCTGTTGGCAGCCTTCGTCGCCATGCGCCGCCGCTAACAACAACGTTCATGGCGTCGCCTTGGCGTCGCCCGTCGATGCGTTGGTTCGCGGTGGCCGCAGCGGTGGCCTTGATGCTGGCGGCGGCTCCGTCCGCTGAAGCCCAAGTCAAGAGTTGCGGAGACCTGCAGCTGTTCATTCGAAATCCGGACGTGCAGCCGCAAGGCGATGGGAAGTTCCACGTGACGGGGGACTTCTTCATGCAATTCCAGGTGATTGGCGCCGGCGCCGACGAAATCGAGACGTTCGCGTTCAGCGTGGGCCTGCCCGTGGACAACCCGGAGCAAATCTGCGATTTGCCGGTGTGGCCGGGTGGATTGATGCTGGAAGCGTACAAGGCGGACGAAAACAAGAATGACGGCTTCTTCATCTTGATGACCACCGGTGGGTCCAGCACGCCCCAAAACATTGACCTCAGCGTGGCGGTTCATGGCTACGATGCCGCGGGCAACGAATTGGCCCGCTTCTGGTCCACGGCCATCGTGGAAACCTGCGAAGGGACCCAAGGTGGCTGCCCGCAAGACATGCGGGTATCGCGCGATGTGGTGCAGCCGTGGCCAATTATCCTGCCCGGCGACGGCGCCGAATCCTTGGTGGACGGGTTTACTGTGGAATTCGCGGAGGAATTGTCCGAACTGTCCATCCTTCTGAACAACGAAGATGTCACCGACGACATGGTGGAAACCGCCGGCCGCACCTGGGATCGGGATGTCTTCTGGGATTACGGGCCACGCGGGCTCATTGGCACCGCCGTGCCCATGTGCACGCTTGATGGAACGCCCGGCGATGTGCAATCCTGCGGTCCCGCCGATGGGCCGGCATACGAATGGACGGAACGCTCGATGACCGCCGACGATGTCATCCGCGTGGAGGCCCGCGATTTGGCGGGCAATTTGGCCGTCAAGGAAATTCACATTGGCAGCAGCGTTGCCAGCGGCGCCATCGATGACGGCATTCCGATTTTGCAAATGACCTTCGACGAGCCCACGCTCACGGTGGCACCGGGCGAGACGGCGATCTTCAAAATGCGCATGGAAAACACGGGCAGTGGCGAGGGGCATCCGTTTGCGGATGCCGCCGTGCCCGAAGGTTGGGCGTTTGAGTGGGTGCCTGGCCATCAGCCGGTTCCCGCCGGCGGCAACTCCGAGCAGGAACTGCACGTGACCGCGCCAGTGAATGCGGTGGACGACGATTACACGGTGGAGGCGTTGGTGGAATACCGTCAAGGGAGCCAAGACAAGATTCTGCGCAGTGTATTGACCACCATCATCGAAACCCCGGAGGACTTCCAAATCGATGCCGTGGATGACGGGGCCGAAGCAAAGAAGTCGCCCGTTCTCGGCCCGGCCGTCCTCATTTTGCTTCTGTTGGGGGCCGTGGTTCGAACGAGAATCTGACGACAACTCCTTTTTATGGCGGCGGCCGTGGCCACCTGTTGGTTATGATGCGTGGCCGTTCGCTCCTGTTCACTTTCGCTCTGTTGACTGCCTCCATTGCGGGTGCCATGGCGCTCGTTCCGGGCGCGGCAGCCCAAGGAGACACGTGCTCCAATCCAAATGTCGGATGCTGCGGCGACATTGACTTGCTGCTCTTGAATCCCGGCCTCAACCCGGACAGCAGCGGCTTCATCAACGCCCAGGGCCAATTGTTCATCCAGTTCCAAGCCATCGGTGCGGACGCGGACAAGATCGCCACTTTCGGCTTCAGTTTCGGCGCCTACACCACCCAATTCCCCGACGACGTGTGCAGTGCGCCCGCGTCCGCTTGGTTCACGGGCCAGCAAGTCAGCAACTACCGCGCCGACACGGACCCCAGTGACGGCTTCTTCATCAACCTCATCACGCCCATCGTGCCGGACAACAAGTACACGGCGGCCGTGCACGCCTACGATGACAACGACAACGAGCTGGCCCGCTTCTGGGCCCAGGCCATTGTCAACAACTGCGACGGCAACGGCGACGGCGAATTCTGTCGCGACGACACCGAGCAACACATTCGCAACGACCAAACCCCGCCATGGCCCATTGTGCTGCCCGGCGACGGCATGGCACCCACGGCCGCAGCGCTGACCATCGAGTTCGGCGAAGAAATTGCGGAAATGACCGTCTTCCTCAATGGCGACGACATCACCGACCAAATGGAAGACTGGGAAGGTCGCATGTGGGATGCGGATTACTTCCCCGGCTACGGGCCCCAGGGCCTGAGCGCCATTCTGGTGCCGGAATGCAGCTTGCAGCCACCGCAGCAGTGCCAACCCTTTGGCCAAGCCTACAAGTGGGACGAGCGGGAACTGACGGAAGATGACGTTCTGCGCGTGGAAGCCCGCGATTTGGCCGGCAACCTGGCCGTCAAAGACATTCACGTTGGCTCCGGCGTCACCGGTGGCGCCATCAGCGACCAGATTCCCATCCTCGAATGGAGTGTCGACCAAATCCGCGTGGACGCCGCACCCGGCGAAACCGCGCTGTTCCGGTTCGAGATCCGCAACAGCGGTGGCGAAACCGGCCACCCGTTCGCTGACCAAGAAGTGCCCCCCGGATGGGATTTCGAATGGCAACCCGTCCACGTGCCGGTGCCTTCCGGCACCACGGAGAACCAAGAGTTCCTGGTCACCGTTCCGCAGAATGCCACGGCCGACGTCTACGACGTCATCGCTTACATGGACTACGACCAAGCTGGCGACCCCAAGCAACTGCAGCAACTCCTGCGCATCAACGTGGTCACGGACAACGTTGGCGAAGAGGAAGACCCCGATGGCGAGTCCGAAGGCCCCGCCAAGAAGAGCCCCGGTCCGGCGCTGCCCGCCATCGTCGCTTTCGGCCTTGGCGCCGTGGCGCTTCGCCGCCGCTAACCCGACCGATTCGCCCCAATAGGCCTTTAATAAGTGCGGACGTCCGAACGCTAAGGAGGGCGCCAGGAGGCTCCCTCCATCCTGAGGTGAGGGTAATTCCCAGTTTCACGTTCCGCGTCGCGGGCGAGTCAGGCGAAGGCGTCATTTCCGCCGGAGAAATCGCAACTTTGGCCATTTCGGACATCGGCTACAACGTGTTCACGTTCGAGTCGTATCCGGCTGAGATCAAAGGCGGTCACTGTTGGTACCAGGTGCGCAGCAGCACGGATGAAGTGCTGTCTGCGGGCAGTGCCATTGATTGTTTGTTGGCATTCAACCAAGAAGCGATTGACAAACACATGGACGCGTTGCGTCCGGGTGCCGTGGTGATTTACGACCCCGGTCAAGTCACCAATGTCCCCGAAAAGCCCGACATCGCCGTGTACCCCATCGAATTCGATGCGCTCGTGAAGGAACGGGTTGGCTCCCTCAAGAGCAAGAACGTGTTCGCCGTCGCTTGCTTCGGCGCCATGTACGATGTTCCCTCCGATTCCATCATGCGCACCGTGCGCAAGAAATTCGCCGGCAAGAACCCCAAGATTCTCGAAAAGAACGACGAAGCCGTGACGTCGGCGTACGAGTACATCAAGGAAATGCCGCGCACCCACACAGACACATTGTCCGTGGAACAAATCGACGGCGAGCGCATGATGCTCAACGGCAACCAAGCCATTGCGCTCGGTGCCCTCGTCAGCGGACTCGACCTCTACGCCGGCTACCCCATCACGCCCGCCTCCACCATCCTGGAGTACCTCGCAGAAGAGATGC
>JBFJWV010000009.1:0-13274 GCA_041623515.1 Thermoplasmatota archaeon
GGGTCGCCCAAGGGTGGCGCCTTCAAGAAAGGCCCGCGCCATGGGCCGCCCATGCGTGCATGGATGGCAACGGCGTTGCTCCTTGTTCCCCTGATTGCCGGCTGCCTTGACACGGACGACCCCATCGAAGGCGCGGAACCGATCGCCGATCCCGCCCGCCTGGAAGGGGCCACCGTCCACATGGACATCCTTGTGCCCGTCTACCTGATTGGATTTCCCGAGGCCACCGCGACGCAACTGAGCGAACGCTTGACCACCATGGACTTGCGACCCAACAGCGCACTGGCCACCAAGGCCCACTTCGAAATCCATGCCCCAGACGCCGCTTGGCAAGCAGCATTTGACGCGGCCGTCACGGATGCCACCCATCCCGGAAACGGCGACTTGACGGGATTCACGGGCCAGGTCCTCAACGGCAACGCCCTGGAAGCGTACCTGGCCGAGAACTTGGGTGCCATCCACGAAGCCCCCGACGGCGTCAACCAACTCGTGGTCATTGACACCGGATTGCGCGGTCACGCGTACAACTACGAAGGCGACGTGGGGTGGCGCGAACCGGTGCGCACGTTCGGCGAGCGCCATCCGTTGCTGGTTTGGGACCCGTACGCCGAAGTGGACCCCTGGGTGGGATTCCTGATGGCCCATCATGTGCCCGTGGTGACCGCCACGGCAGACCACATCGGAGCCTGGGTGGAACGGGCCACCGCCATCCGCGCCCTGCATGGGCCCATCTGGGCGCCCGCGACGGCACCCTGCCATGCGGTGACCATCATCCTGGCCGTCCGGGGAACCACCGTCACGCCGGAAGCGTTCGGAATGCAGACCTGGGATGAAACCCTGGACATCCCCCGCCTGCAAGCAACCTTCGCCAACCTGACCGGCGACCCCACATTCGTTGACCTGAGCGTCCTGCATTTGCCCCAAGACGACCCTGCATTGGAGTTGGCCACGCGCGAAAACAGCGCCCGGGAAATCACGCGGAACTACATGGACCTCAACTTCGACCAATACCATATCGCCCACGAAGGCTGCGAACCATACCTCAGCCTCGTCGTCTATGGCGACTTGGCCGACCAACGGACCCAGAGCAACGGCAACGCCGACATGACCCTCAACGGGCGCCGCATCAGCACCAGCCTGGTGGCGGAAAACGTCCGCGTCATGACGGAGACCATTGGCTACAACCAAGTCTGGGACGAAAGCACCACCTTCGAACGCGTCGGGCCGGGCGCCAACCCCCACGAATGGTTCAACTGGGTGGTCAGCCACGAAACCGGACACTTGTTTTCCCTGCCCCATCCGAACTCAGGTGGAGGGTACTCCGACACCGGCTTCGCCAGCACCTGGAACGTCATGGGCTACCAGATGCGCCGCATCGTGACCGAAATGAGCGCCGTGGACGCCAACAACTTGCAACGCCACCAAGCGGCGTACGCCGTCATCGAAGCCAGCATCAACGGAGCAAACGAAGCGACCCTAAACGAGGCCCTGCAAGCCATGGGTGAATACCGGTGGAAGGACGCCTTCCACTTGGCGCGCGACGCGTAGAATTCGGCCTCACATCCGTTGCCAACGCTCAAGAGCGACCCGGCAATGAAACGACCGTGGCCAAGACAGACAGCCCCCTCGTCGGCATCATCATGGGCAGCCGCAGCGACTGGCCCACCATGGAGCACGCCAGCAACGTCCTGGACGAACTGGGCGTTCCCCACGAAAGCCACATCGTGAGCGCGCACCGCACCCCGGACCGCCTCTACGAGTATGCACAAGCGGCCAAAGAGCGGGGCATCCAAGTCATCATTGCGGGCGCCGGTGGCGCCGCCCACCTACCGGGCATGACCGCCGCCAAAACCCCATTGCCCGTCCTGGGCGTCCCCATCAAGAGCAGCACCCTCAACGGCTTGGACAGCCTCCTGTCCATCGTGCAAATGCCCCGCGGCGTGCCGGTTGGAACGTTGGCCATCGGTGAAGCCGGTGCGGTCAACGCGGCCCTGCTGGCAGCACGTTTCCTGGCCGTATCCGACTCCGACTTGGCCGAGCGCTTGGAAGCCCGCCGAAGCGACGAAGAATCCCGCGTCCTGGCGGACGAACTCTGAACATGCTGGCGACGGGCAGCACGTTGGGCATCCTCGGCGGCGGACAGCTTGGGCGAATGATTGCCAATGAAGCGCGCCGGCTCGGATACAAAGTGGCCATCATGGACAGCAGCACCGACTGCCCTGCCCACGGGGCCGCAGATCACTTCGTGACCGGCGCCTGGGACAATGAAGCAGCCATGCTGGAACTGGCCGCAATCAGCGATGTGGTCACCGTCGAGAACGAGCACCTGCCGGCGGACATGCTGGCGAACGTGGAGAAATCCACTCCCCTGTACCCCCACAGCGGCGTTCTTCGCATCATCCAGGACCGGCTCAATCAACGCCTGTTCTTGGATGAGCACAAAATTCCTCAGCCGCGCTGGGCCGCCGTCGCGAATGCCGACGAAGCACAGGCCGCGGCCCAAGACATCGGCGTGCCCGGCGTCCTAAAGTCCCGCACCGGTGGCTACGACGGCAAAGGACAAGTCCGCATCCATGAGGGCGATGACCCGGTCGCGGCCCAAGCCGAACTCGGTGTGCCAGGCATTTGGGAAGCGTTCGTTCCATTTGACCGGGAAATCAGCATCCTCATCGCCCGTGACCGCGATGGCCGCACGGTCACATATCCGGTCGCCGAAAACGAGCACCGCGGCGGCATTCTCCACATCAGCCAAGCGCCCGCGCAGGCGAGCGATGCACTGGTGGCAAAAGCCGTGGACATTGCCCAACGCATCGCGGAAGGCCTCGACCATGTCGGAACGCTGTGCGTGGAATTGTTTGACGTGAACGGCGAGTTGCTGGTCAACGAAATCGCCCCCCGCGTTCACAACAGCGGCCACCACACCCTCGGTGCCTGCATCACCAACCAGTTCGAGAACCATGCACGCGCCGTGCTCGGATTGCCCTTGGGCGACACCTCCCAACACACTCCGGCGGCCATGCTCAACATCCTCGGCGACGCCTGGAACGATGGCGAACCCGACTGGAGCGCGATTCTGTCGGCCCCGCGAACCAACCTCCACCTCTACGGCAAAGCCGAAGCCCGGCCCGGCCGAAAAATGGGTCACTTGGTCGTGCTCGATGCACTGCCGGGCGCCGTGGACCAAGCCGAGTCCCTGCATCAAAGCCTGACGCGTTCATAGGCGGCCTCCACCGACCCTGCGACCCGGATGGGGTGCACCGGCGGCGCCTCACTTCAAAAGGGAACCCAGCAAGCCACGCACCAACGATTTGCCCAAGCCCCGGCCCAATTGGCTGCCAACGGACCGGGCCGCTGATTTGGCGAAAGCTTGGCTGGTGCTTTGCCGGCGCGACGACCGCCGCTTCTTCGGGGCGGCCTTGGCCGCCTTGCGCGTGGATTCCCGTTTGCGCTTGCTGCGCTTCATCAGCATCTCGTACGCCGACTCGCGGTCGATGCGCCCGCCATACTTTGCACCCATCGCGCTCGCCTCCATGATTTGCTTGCGCACGGTGAGTGGAATCGGCCCCATTTGCGACTCGGGCGGGCACATCAGCGTACGCTGAACAACGGACGGTGCGCCGCGGCCATCAAGAACCGAAACCAACGCCTCGCCCACACCCAACTCCGTGATGGCCGACTCCACCTTGAACGCCGGATTGGGTCGAAACGTCTGCGCCGCCGCCCGCACTGCCTTCTGATCGCGAGGCGTGAACGCACGCAACGCATGCTGAACGCGATTGCCCAATTGCCCCAGGACCTCATCCGGGATGTCCGTGGGATTTTGTGTCACAAAGTACACGCCCACGCCCTTCGACCGAACCAATCGCACGACCTGCGTGACCTTCTCGAGCAAACTCTTCGGTGCATCGGTGAACAGCAAATGGGCTTCGTCGAAAATGAACACCAACCGCGGCTTGTCCGCGTCCCCCACCTCCGGCAATTCCTCAAACAGCTCCGACAACAACCACAGCAGGAACGTCGCGTACAACTTCGGATACGCCATCAATTCGTCCGCAGCCAGCAAATTGATGTTGCCCTTGCCGCGGGTCGTCCGCATGAAATCCCGAATGTCCAAGGCCGGCTCACCGAAGAACATCTTGCCCTTCTGCTGCTCCAACACCAACAACCGCCGCTGAATGGCGCCAACCGAAGCCGTGCTCACATTGCCGTACTCCGCCGACAATTCCACGCGGTTGTCAGCAACATGCTGCATCATCGCCCTTAGATCCTTCAAATCAAGAAGCAAAAGGCCCTGGGCGTCCGCCACAGCAAACGCAATGTTGAGCACGCCCTCCTGCGTGTCATTGAGCTGCAACAACCGAGCCAACATGACGGGCCCCATCTCCGAAACCGTCGTCCGAATGGAATGCCCCTTCTTGGCAAACAAGTCCCAGAAAGTTACCGGATAGCCCTGGGCCTTGTAATTCGTGATGCCGATGCGCTCAATGCGCTCATCCACCTTGGGATGCGGTTTGCCAGGCTGTGTCAAACCCGACAAGTCGCCCTTCACATCCGCCACAAAAACCGGGACCCCCGCCCGGCTGAACCCCTCCGCCAACACCTGCAATGACACGGTTTTGCCCGTGCCCGTCGCGCCCGCAATCAAGCCGTGACGGTTGGCGTACCTCAACAGCAACCGCGGAGACTTGGTGGCACCACCAAGAAGAATGGAATCCGTCACGTCCGGCATCCACACACCATCCGCACGGCGCGATATGAAGGTGCGCAGAACGGATGCGCGACGCATCGGCACGGGGCCCGCAGGCCCGAAGGGGAAAGTAGCGGGGGGTGGATTTGAACCACCGGTCTGCGGGTTATGAGCCCGCCGGGATCTCCTGGCTACCCCACCCCGCTAGGATGAATGCGGCCTGCCGTTTCCGGCGGACCACTGGTAGGAGGCCGTGCGACACGGGCCTCCGTTAAGAGCGAATCGGTGTTGAGGGGTCCGTGGAGAAGGCGCGGGTGCGCATGGTGGCGCGCATGGCGGTGTATGTTGGCTTGGCGTGCATGGCGTACGCCATCCTCTTGGGCGCGCAGTTGTGGAATGGGGCGGCCAATGGCGCGTCATTGACGGTGCAATCCCTGATTTTTGCCACGGTGGGGTTGGCCATCATCATGCCTGCGGGCTTTGCATACGCGATGGCGAAGGAATAAGGCTGGATGGGGCGGTAGCGGGGCTGTGCAGTTGGGCGCCCAAGCGTGGCCTTGGCTCATTGCGGCCGTGTTGAGCTTGTCTTTGGCCGCGTGGTTGGCATCGTGTGGCTGGCGCAAGCCCGTGATTCGGGCGTTGGTGATTTTCCTCGTGTCGCGCGCCTTTTTTGACGTGGGCAATGGCTTTGCATTTGGCGGCACGGGGGCCGCGACGGCGTGGTTCCTGCCTGTGGCGACGTTGCTCCTGCCTGGCGCGGCGTTGTCGTTCTATGCGGCGTACCAGAAGGAGCGTGGCCGTCGCGCTGAGTGGGGGCGTTTTGCGTGGCCCATTAGCATGCTGATGGCGGCACTCTTCTTCATCGCGCCGAGCCTTTGGTTTGGTACGGCGCAGGCGGGTAGCTTGGGCCCGATGGTCATCGTGTATGGCCTGATTTACTTCCTGTACGCGGCGTTGGCGTTGGACCTGGGCATGAATGCCCTTGAGGAGGACGATTTGAAGCGGCGCCGGGGCCTGTTGTGGTTGGGCTTGGGCTTCGCGTTCTTGCCGGCATACGTGTCCTTCTCGGACTTGCTCTTCATTGATGTTCTGCAGCGCGCGGTCATCACGAACGTGTGGTTGGCCATCAGCCACTGGGTGTCCGTGGCGGCGGGCTTGCTGGTGTTTGCTTTGTTCATTTTGCTGGCTCGGGACGCCATCAAGACCGAGAATGATTCGGCGAAGGAAGACGTGGCCTGGGTGCTCGCGGTCTTTGTGTTGCCGGGCGTTTCCGTTTTGGCCTTGTGGGGCTTGGACGCTTTGAATCTCGTCGCGGTTGCGGCCAGCGTGGGTGCGGAAGGATTCTGGTCCGTCATTCACCCGTTGTTCGTGGCCTTGGCGGTGGCCCGTTTCGGTGCGTTTGGCTTGGATGTGCGGGCGCGCTCCGGTTTGAAGTGGATGTTGTTTGTTGGCTTGTTCCCGTTGGCGTTCGGTTTGGGATGGATGGCCGGCATCAACTCCTTGCCCAACCAAAACCCGGCGGTGGTGGCGACGGTCTTCGCGCTGTTGCTCGCTCCGTTTTCCAAATGGTTGCTTGAGGCTGCCAACAATTGGGCCGGCCGCATCTTGGGAATCCCCAAGCCAGTGGAGGACGCCGCATGAGCCGAACCCCCTCCGCGGTTGCAGTGGCCATCGGCTGCGGATCCATGGCCTGGGGCTTTTGGGGCTTGGCGGCGGGCAGCGCCGTCAGCTGGACTGCATCTTGGTTGGATGCGGCATGGATTCTCGGCGGCTTGGCCGTCACGTGCACGGGAGCCTACGCGCTGGGTGATGCTTTGCGCGAGGTCCCGGAATGACCGGGCACGGTGTTGCCTGGATGATTGGAGGGACTGCCGGGGAAGGCTTGGAGTCCGGCGGCGAAATTTTTGCCGCCGCTTTGGCCGCGTCCGGGCAGCGCCCCAGCACCCAGCGGGATTTTCCGAGCCGCATCCGCGGCGGCGACACCACATTCACGGTCCGCTTGACCCCCGGCGGGCACCTTGCGCCTCCCCGGCACATTGACTTGGCCATGGCGTTCAACGCCTCGGTGTTGCCGCGAATGGCATCCCGGCTGGACGGCGGTTTGTTGTTCGTTGACGAGGGCGTGGACGTGGATGGTTTGGACGTTCCCCATGCCTTGTTCCCGTTCACGCGGCTGGCCGAGGAGGCGGGCACCAAGCGCGCGAAGAACATGGTCGCCTTGGGTGCAAGCGCCGCCATCATGGCGGCGAGCCTCGATGCATTGTCGGCAGCCATCGCGGACCGGTTCAAGGCGAAAGGCGAGGAGGTGGTCGCGGTTAACCAAGCGGCTCTGCAAGCTGGCTTCAACGCCGCGAAACCATGGGCGGACCGGTACCCGATTCCTTCCCCGGTTGATGGCGCCGCGATGCTGCTGAGTGGCAACCAGTCGTTGGCTCTCGGGGCGTTGGCGGCCGGCTGCACGTTCACGGCGGCATACCCCATCACGCCAGCAAGTGACATCCTGGAGTACATGACGCCGCGGCTGCATCAAAACGGTGGGACGGCGCTTCAAATGGAGGATGAAATGGCCGCCCTGGGGGCGTGCATTGGCGCCGGTTTTGCGGGCGCGCGCGCCATCACGGCAACCAGCGGCCCCGGTGCTTCATTGATGACGGAAACCGTTGGCCTTGCGGAATCGACCGAGACGCCCGTCGTGATTGTGGATTGCCAGCGGCCCGGGCCCTCCACGGGAATGCCCACCAAACACGGCCAGGAGGACTTGCTTCACCTGGTCCACGGGGGGCACGGCGAAGGCGTCCGCATTGTCCTGGCGCCCACGGATGTGGCGGATGCCCACCGCACCGCGAAACAGGCATTTGACCTCGCTGACCAATTCCATTGCCCCGTGTTCATCGCCATGGATCAGCAGATGAGCCTCATGAAGCAAACCGTGGCGCCGCTGCCGGGGGATGTTCACGTTGCGCCCGTGCGTCCCTCTGGACCCCGGGCCGATGCATGGGATGGCTCCGTGAATCCGTACGGCGACCCCGGCGACGCGCCCGCCCCGCGGGGGCGCCCTGGCGAGGCCTGGGGCATTCATTTGTCCAACTCCACCGAGCACGGCCCGAGCGGCTTGACCACGGAAGATCGCGGTGTCCGAACCCAAATGGTGCTGCGGCGCTTGGCGCGACTGGACGCCATCGCCGGCACCACGAAGGACGCGCTGCTGGTCCATGACCAACCCGATGCGCAAGTGACGGTGGTCGCGTGCGGGTCCACGGTTGGCGCGTGCTTGGAAGCACAAGAGCTCAGCGAGACTCCCCTGCGCGTCGTTGCCTTGCGGTTGCTTTCGCCCCTGCCATTGGAGGCGTTGCGCGATGCCTTGGGTGAAGGGCCAGTGTTGGTTGTGGAGGCCAACGCCACGGGCCAGTTGCAGCAGTTGCTGTGCGCGGCGCTGCCCATCCATGACCGCATCATCCCCGTGCGCGTTTACGACGGCACGCCTGTGGGCAGCCACCACATCTTGGAGGCCCTCCCTTGAAGTTGGAGTCGGCCAAACAGCTGCAAGGCAAGGAGCCCATTTGGTGCGCCGGCTGCGGCGATTTTGCCGTGTTGCGCAGCATGCAAAACGCCATCGTCGAGGAAGGGCTGGCCCCGGAGGACGTGGTGGTCGTGACCGGCATTGGCTGTTCAGGGACCCTGACCAGCAGCATGCGCACCTACGGCTTCCACGCCCTGCATGGGCGGGCGTTGCCCGCGGCCACGGGCATCAAGCTGGCGGCGCCCGAGGCAACCGTTCTGGTGGCTGG
The DNA here is from genome assembly GCA_041623515.1 of Thermoplasmatota archaeon. GTDB lineage: Archaea > Thermoplasmatota > E2 > JACPAO01 > JAHFTW01 > JBFJWV01. The sequence goes on from JBFJWV010000009.1 coordinate 8,476, forward strand.
CGGTGACGGTGATGGCTACGGAATCGGGTTGGGCCACTTCATGCACGCGGCGCGGCGAAACGTTGACGTGTGCTACGTGGTGATGGACAACCAAGTGTACGGACTTACCAAGGGACAGACCAGCCCGACGACGGATGCGGGCATGTCCACCAAGGCAAGCCCGCTGGGCCCCATGGCGGATCCCGTCAATCCCTTGGAGTTGGCCATGGCGGCGGGGGCGTCCTTCATCGCCCAGGGCTTCAGCGGCCAAGCGAAGCAATTGACGGCCTTGATTCGTGCTGGAATGCAGCACAAGGGATTCGCCCTCATCAACGTCCAGTCTCCTTGCGTGACGTACAATCACCTGAACACGTACGACTGGTTCCGGGAGCGTGTTCGCGAGGTGGACCATGACCCCGGCAACCGAGCCGAAGCCTTGGCGGTGGCGCACGCGCGGGACCATGTCCCCGTCGGAATCATCCATCAAGTCACCCGCCCCGTGCTGGGCGGAGAATCTGCCGTGCCGGCCTCGACTGAGCAAATCGCAGCTTGGAGCCGCCAATTCAGCGTTCGGTAGCGGTTTTTCGTAGCCCCAAACGGCCTAAGGCACGGTATTCGTAGCTGTAACCGCTGCATTCGTAGAATCTTTCATATATGGGCGGCATCTCGGCGGATTTACAATGGAATTCGCAGAAATTCTACGAGAACTGCAATATGGGGGTGCCGCAGCTGCTGCGTGACCGCCACAGCCGCCTCCGCGCCGTCGGCGAAGAACGCCTGCGCGACGAATGGGAACGCGTTCATCTGAGTGCGCCGCCCACATCCCCCTGGTAATCATTGGATCACCGTTGGCCCGGGCCCACCCCATGAACCTCACCTGACCTTCAGAGCCTTCGCTGTGCTCTCCGGGTCCGGGCCGACACCCTCTACCCCAGCCACGCCTTGCGTCGGCGCGTGGCCGTCGCATTGCCTTTGCGCGGCGTGACCGAAATCTTGTCCTTCGGCATTTCGCGCAGAGGCACATCGAAGGTGCGCAGGCGGCCCTCACGGAACACAGTCACCGCAACGGCATCGCCTTCCTTCTTGGCGCCCGCCAAATCCCCAAAGCGGCCGGCGTCCCATTTGTATCCATCCGCCGCCACCATCTCATCGCCCGGTTGCAGGATGTTGAACGCCGGCCCGTCCTCGGGAATGCTGCCAATGGTCGCCGTCTTCGGCTTGAAGTGAACCCCCAAGCCATTGGGCTTGTCCTTGTCCGCGTGTTCGTGCTTGACGTCCCAGCCCAAATCATGGAACGCTCGAACAATGGGCAATTCGGTCGTGCCGTTGACCCAGTTGTTCAACTTGGCACGGACGTTGATTCCCGTTGCCGCTTCCACAATGGCCGGCATGTCCGTTTCACCCACGCCCTCATCACGGTGGTTCTTCCAAAGATACCGCATGACCTCATCCAAGCCGTCTTTGACGCCGCTGGTGCGCAGGTGCCAATCCAGGCACAGGCCCACCCACATGCCCTTCGTGTAGTAGGAGACGTTGCGGTTGACGTTGTGCTCATGGGGTTGGTACAGGAGGCTCCACGTCAACCGGCTGGCTTCCGCCACACTGCGCCGCTTACGGCCGATGGCCATTTCGTAATACTTCAGCATCTCCGCGACAATCTTGCCAAATTGGGTGTCGTCGACGACGCCCGCCCGCTTCAGCAAGGGCAGTTCGTAGTAGGTGGTGAAGCCCTCAAACAGCCACAGCAAATCCGTGTACACCTCGACTTGCAAGTCGTAGGGTTGGAAGGCCTGCGGAAGAATGCGCTTGACGTTCCACGTGTGGAAGAACTCGTGCGCTACAAGGGGATGGTGCTTGGTGGTCAGCTTCTCATCCACAATCAAGTCCAGTGGATCGATTCCCAAGACCGTGCTGTTGCGGTGCTCCAATCCGCCACCATGCTCCATGGCCACGTGGCCGATGAATGTGTAGTGGCTGTAGGGCAAGCCGCCGAAGAGCTTCGCCGTGTGCTCCACGATGGTGTGAACATCCTTGACGATGCGCTCTTTTTGTGCATCCTCTGGCGCGTGCCAATAGACAATGCGGTGCGTCTTGCCCCGTGCCGCAAACGTGTCCACCCAGTAATCTTCGGCGGGGCCCACTTCGATGGGGCAATCGATGAGGTGGTCGTAATTGTCCGCGACCACAAGAGTGCCATCAAGAGCGTCGCCTTCGAGGCCCGACCAGAGGCTCCAGCCCGACGGTTTGCGCACCGCGACTTTGTGCGGCAGCGCCCGGCTGGCCGCATCGTACAACACCAACGTTGCGGGAAACAAATGCCCGTGGTCGCTCGTCACGTGCGACGTATCCACGGTCAATTCGCGGCAGTACACCTTGAACGTCACGACGACGCGTTTGCCGGCCACGCCTGTGACGGTCCATGCATCCTTGCCGGTTTGCGTGACCTTGACGGGGGCACCCCCCGCCGTGGCTTCCACGTCTTGCACGTGCCGGCCAAAGTCCCGAATCTTGTAGCTGCCCGGAACCCACGCCGCCATCCGGAACGTTCGCTCCGACGCATCCGTGGCGGGAAATGTTTGCTTGACGCCCACCAGGTGGGACGACGGAGCGGTCACATCGAAGGCAACTTGCACCTGCACGGGCCGGCCATCGCCGTCCCGCTCGTAAGCTTACGCTTCGAGAAGGGTGGCCCGCGTGCAGCTGGGGCAGCGCAGACGAATGGGGCGCTGGGTGGGAGCCAGCAGCAACGTGTCGCACTGGCCGCACTTGCCCCGCACCGTGTTGGGAGGAATCATGCTCGGGTGCTGCATGGGGTCCGCGATTTCCGCCCGGAACTCAGGGATATCCGCGACCGTGGGCTGCGTGAGAATTTCACGCACCATCGGCGTTGATTCCGTGTACTTCTGGGTCAGGCCGGCGTGGGCCGGAGGCGCCCGTTCTTGGATGTCCTGGCCGTAGGCCCGGGGCATCTGCGCTTGCGTGGGATCCGTGGTGACCACGGTGCCGCGGGGCGGGTCCTGGAATCCTTGCGGAGGCTCGAATTGGGTGGGCGCCGCGGGCGCCACCTCGTCGTCGGGGTACTCGAAATCAATGCCACCCTTTGCCGCGTGCTTGGCACGCTTCTTGTCTTGGCGGGACATCTTTGGCGCCACCGGCTCGGGCTCGGGAGCGGCCTGCATCAACGCCGGCGTGGGAACGCGCTTGGCCACCGGCTTTTGGGCCGGCGCTGCTTTGCGCATGCCGGCAACGAAAACGAAGACCAGCAACAGGAGCATGGAGCCGGCCGCAATGGCCAAGCCAAGGGTGGCGTCCGTGGCCGCTTGCATGGCGGTGTAAGCGATGTATAGTCCGGCGGCGCCGAAGGCTGCCGCCATCGTGGCGGGCAACCGGAGAGTCGGTCCCTGCATGTGCATCCCAATCAATCAGGAAAACGACGCCTCAAAGAGGTTTGGAAAAGAGGAGAAGAGAGCCGGAACCGGCTAGTTGCGGCCCGTCAAGGTTTCCACGTCGATGCGGAACTCCACTTCCGCCATGTCGGCGTTGGCTTCCTTCATGCCCTTGATCGTGGCTTCGGCGGCCTTCTTGACGGAGGCCTCCAAGTCCTTGGTTCCAGCTTTCAGCTCATCGCGCAGCACGTGTTCAGCTTGGCTCGCTTCACGGCCCAAGGCAATGCCCACGCGGGCCGTTGCGTTGCCGTCCACGTCGCAGTGGTAAATCGAAGGCGTCATGCCGTGCTCGTCGAAGCCGGCAACGATGATGCCCACACCCAGCGGGCGCCGGTAGCTCATGCCCAGCTCGTGCAGGTAATCGGACAAACCCAAGCTGACTTCCTTCGGGCTGATTTCGCTGCCCATCACGAACTTGTGGTTGACCGCCATGTCCCGCAGGACTTGGCGCACTTGGTTGGTGTCGCCACCGTGGCCGGTCACCAAGACGCTGCAATGTTTGCTGACGTGGATGACTTTGTCACTGCCTGTGGCCAACGGGTTGCCGTCACGGTTGACGGTGGCCACCACGACCTTGTCGTCGCCTTGCGCCGCCACGATGGGCAACCCCATGCCGACGGCGATGCGGGCGAACTTGATGGCGGGCACGGCGCCCGATTCATCGAAGTGAAGGTAAGCTGTGTCAACGGAGGGCTTCATGCGCCCACCTCATCTTCCGTGACTGTTTGGTTGAACGTGTACGTCTTGAGGCTGTAGTCGCCTTCATTCGGGAGCGTGTACACGACCAAGCCATTGCCGCTGCCCACGTCGCGTTGCGCCGCTGCTTGGATGGCGCGACCAGCGAGCGCTTGCGCGTCCTCGATGGTCTTGATCTGGCTCCAGTCCGCAGATTCCAGGGTGCCCACGGCGGGACCCGTGCCGCTGCCGGTGACGGTGAAGTCCTTCTTGGAAATCAGCGACCCGTCGCCGCCAACGTCCCACAAGTGGGCGCCGTCGTCGCCGCGGGTGGCGAGGATGAATTGGCCGTAAATGCCGCCGCTGCGTTGGATGCTGTGCGCGGCCAGCTTCGCCAATTCAGCGGGCGACAGGGCCCAGCCGCGGCGGGCCTTGGTGTATTCCAAATTGAGGCGCAGCATGTGCGCAAAGGACTGCGCTTGGGACACGCTGCCCGCGATGGTGATGGCGCTGTTTTCGTCGAGGGGTTCGACCTTGACAACGTCCTTGTCCGCCAAGTAATAGCCCATGGTGGCCCGGCGGTCCGTTGCCAGTACGATTCCTTCCGGCGTCTTGATGCCGACGGTGGTGGTCATGCGACCCTACCTATGCCAGCACTCGTATAAAATGGACAAGGTAGGGGTCGGCTCTGCACGTAAA
>JBFJWV010000010.1:0-12642 GCA_041623515.1 Thermoplasmatota archaeon
ACCTGCACGGATTTGCTGAGCATGAAGCCGGTCACGACGAAGTCTGCGTTGCTGCGGTGGTTGCTGACGTACACCACGCTGGCGTTTTCCGGGATTTTGGACCGGGCGGCCTCCAGGCTCTCTTCGTCCAACTCCACGTTGTACACGGAATACGCAGCCAGACGCCCCACGCGGTAACCAACCGCGTAGTACGCGAGGAGGTTGAACTGGGGCACGATCTCATCGAGCCATTCGCGGACCTTGGCCTGGACCACGGCGACGGGCCGTTGCGTTTCGCGGGCCCGGTCCGCCATGGCTTCCACCAAGCCCGGATCGGAGAGGACTTGTTCCTTGATGACCACCCGGTGAATGTGGCGGAACGGGTCGTTGGGGATGTCATGTTCTTGGATGAACCGGTCCACCCGTGCCTCGTAGCGCCTCTTGATGGCACCGATGAGGACGGTGCGAATGATTTCGTAGGTGACCACGGCCGCCACGGCCAACAACAACCATTGCCACAACGGGAGAGGACCAACCAACGGCTGCCCAGCAAGGTGCAAGTTCTTGATGATGCCGGGCCGTATTTTTCGGCCACTCGAATCGCCAACCCTCAAGTACGGTTCACCGTTGGTTCCGGTGGAGTCACATGACCCGTGTCATCACCAGTGCCTGCATTGGCACCAAGGACGCAAGCTGCGTAGACGTCTGCCCGGTGGATTGCATCCACCCGCACTCCGGCGACGGGGACGGCGACTTCAAGGAAACCTTCGAAGCGGCGAAGCAGCTCTACATCGACCCGGATGAGTGCATCGACTGCGGCGCATGCGAGCCAGCGTGCCCCGTGGAGGCCATCTTCCCGGACGATGAAGTTCCGGAAGGCGAAGAGAAGTACATCCAAATCAACGCGGATTACTTCGCCTAATTGGGCCTCCGGCCCATTCCCCTTCTCCCCTTCCTTTCCCGACGTTTTTTATTGGACTCCTCCGCAAACATTGGGCCATGGACCGTCAAGTTTGGTCCCGCCTGATTTTGCTCTCCTCCATGGTGTCCATGGTCATCTTGGCTGCGCTGAGCGACGCCGCTCCGATTCTCGTCGTGGCGGTGGCCGTGCCCCTCGCCTTCGGAGCCAGTGCCCTGAGTCTCCTCGCCATCCCGTTCGCCACGGTGCGCAAATCGAATTCTGAGTCCTTGGGCTTGCGCAAACTGCTGGACGTCGTCGAACACAGCACCTTCCTCGCGTGGTTCGACTTCGGCATCCTTTGGTGCTTGTCGGGCATTGCATTCATTGGAGCCACCACGGCCGGACCCCTCTATGTGGGATTCTTCATCGCAGCGTTTGCTGTGGGCATTTCCGCGGCCTTGTCCGATCTGTACCTATCGGAAGAGCCCGACTCCTGGCAAGAGCCCTGGCAGAAGCACCCGTTGTAGCTAAGCCGTCGTGATGTCGTCCGGCGGGTAGAAGCGGGCCGCCAGCCGTGGCGCCGCGAAGAACAGCGCCAGGCCCAGCAACCCAAACGTCAGGGTGAGGATGAAGTGGCCCACGTGGCCGTCCAAGTCAAGCAAAAACACGAGTGCAATGCTGAGGCCGGGCCAGGCAGCGAAGCCACCAATCCATCGGAGAAGAATCCGAATGTTGCGCCGTTCCTCTGCGTTGATGTCCATTTACTGGACGAAGTACAGCATCGTGAACACGAAAATCCAGATTGCATCCACAAAGTGCCAGTACCAGCTTGCGGCAGTGGGCGCCAGGTTGCGCTTGCTGTCAAATTGGCCCTTGAGGCTGCGCACGAAGACGATGATCAAGAAAATCAAACCGCCCAAAACGTGCAGCCCGTGCGTGCCCGTGATCATGTAGAACGAGCTGGCAAAGTGGCTGCTGTTGAGGGTCACGCCCTCATGGATGAGGGTGGCGTATTCCCAGACTTGACCCGCCAAGAAGGTGGCACCGAGCAGGATGGTGATGCCCCACCAGAGGTGGAAGCCCTTCTTGTCGTCGTGGTGCAATTTCTTCTCCGCCAGGTAAGCGGTGACACTGCTGCTCAGCAGGGCGACCGTGAACAAGCTGGTCTTGACGAGGGGCAGGTGCACCTCTTGGTCGGGCCAGGACAGGCTTTGGCCCTTGAACGTGAAGTAGGTGGCAAACAAGGCGCCGAACAGGAAGATTTCACTGCTCATGAAGAGCGCAATGCCCAGTTTGCCAACGCCTTCTCCGGTGCCCAGCTTTTGGTTCCACCACTTGTGGTCTTCCACAAGCCAGCCGGTGAGGGAGCCGACCAGCGCCGCGAGACCGATGACGAATCCAATGCCGCCAACGATGATGCCGACGCCGAACAGGGTGATGCCGAAGGCCACGATGACGGGCCAGATGCTGCCGTGGGGCAGATGCAATTCATTTGCTGCGCCGCTCATTCTTCTTCCTCCTTGAGGGGGGCGTCCTCCACAGGTGCGTGGGGGTCGTGCAGGTAATGGGGGGCCACGTCGCCTTCAAGCAGGCCGTGGCCGAGCTGAACCCGTCCTTCTTCCCACAGCTTCCATTCCAGGCGGCGGTGGCCACCCCAGGGGTCCATGCGGGGAACGAAGTTCTTGCGGCTCACCCAGATGTTCACCAGGAACAGCAGGACGGCGAAGCCAATCAGGTAGCTGCCAAACGTCGAGAGTTGATTCAGAAGCACAAAGCTCGGGAACTCCTCTGCGGCGTAGTCGTGAACACGGCGGGGCATGCCTTCCAGACCCAGCAGGAACTGCGGGAAGAAGGTCAGGTTGAAGCCAATGAAGAGCAGCCAGAAGTGCCACTTGGCCAGCGGCCGGTGGTAGGTGGTTTGGCGGAAGAGCATGGGCCACCAGTAGTAGAAGCCGCAGAAGATGCCGAACACGGCGCCGCCGACCATGGTGTAGTGGAAGTGACCCACAACGAAGTAGGAGTCGTGCAGGTGGTAGTCAACGGGGATGCTACCGAGCATGACGCCCGTGATGCCGCCGATGACGAACAGCCAAATGAAGCCGAGAGCAAAGAGCATCGGCTCAGTGAATTTGATGCGCCCGCCCCACATGGTGGCCATCCAGTTGAACACCTTGATGCCGGTGGGGACACCGACCAGCATGGTGTTGAACATGAACACCGCACGGATGCGGGGGTCGATGCCCGTGGTGAACATGTGGTGGGCCCACACGAGGAAGCCGACGATGGCGATGCCGAACATGGCGTAGGCCATGGATTTGTAACCGAACACGGGCCGGCGGCTGAACTTGGGAATCACTTCGTTGATGATGCCCATGACGGGCAGAATCAACACGTACACTTCGGGGTGGCCGAAGAACCAGAACAAGTGCTGGTAGAGAATCGGGTCGCCACCGTTGACTGGATTGTAGAAGGCCGTGCCAAACGCATTGTCCAGGAACAGGAACACGAACGCCACGGTGACCACCGGCAGGCTGTACAGAAGCAGCACGCTGGTTGCCATCTGGGCCCAGCCCATGAGGCTCATGTTGTGGAGCGTGATGCCTTTGCCGCGCATCTTGAAGATGGTGGCCAGGAAGTTGACGCTACCCAGGGTGGAGCCGATGCCGAGGAGAATCAGGCTCAACAGCCAGAAGCCAAGGGAGTAGGCGTCCGTTTGCACGGAAACTGGAGGATACAACACCCAACCGGAGCCCAGGGGAGTGATGTCCTTGAAAATGACACCCAGGTACAGCAAAAGGCCCGCCGGGGGAATCAGCCAGAAACTGAGAGCGTTGACCCGCGGGAAGGCCATGTCCGCCGCCTTGACCATGACGGGAACGAAGTAGTTGCCAAAACCAGCCAGCGCGGGCATGATCCAAAGGAACACCATCGTGGTCCCGTGCAAGGTGAACGCGTCGTCGAATTGCTCACCGGTCAGGATGCCCGTGTCCCCAGGGGACGCAAGCTCCGCCCGGAGCAACAATGCAGCAATTCCACCCACGATGAAGAAGAACAAAGCGGTCCAGAGGTACATGAGACCGATTTCTTTGTGATCGGTCGTCGTGAGCCACCGCTTGAAGGGGTTCACCTTGGGGTGGGGGTTGTCTTGCGCCATCACGAACTGCGCACTGGCCGCCATTGACGCGCGCGACGAAGGTGCGTTGTATAAGCGCGTCGCCCCAGCACTCCTGTTGCCCACCGGTTTGCGTCCAAGCATTTTTTGAAGGGTCGCCCGTGGGCGGCGCCGTTCATGAAGCGTGGCTCTCTTTTCGCCGGCTTGCTCGCCCTCCTCGCCGCTGCCGTTCCGGCCTCGGCTCGTTTCGGTTTCCCGGAGCCCATCACGGAGCGCGCCCGCCTCATTGAGGACATCTACGTCCAGATCACGGTGGCCGGCATCATCGTGTTCGTGTTCGTCTTCGCATTGCTGGCGTTCATCTTGGTGCGCTACCGTGAAGGCGGCAAGGGCCGCGCCACGTACGAGAAGGAACGTGACAACCTCAAGGCCGAGATGGTCTGGACCGTCGTTCCCCTGATCATCATGATGTGGATTGGCGTCATCAGCTACCAAGGCTTGGTGACCTTGGACGACATCGACGGCACCTTCGACGAGTCGGAAGCGCTGGTCATCGACATCACGGCCAGCCAGTACGCATGGCAGGCCACCTACCATGACAGTGGTGCATCCGTGCTGGCCGTCGCCAACTTTGATTTTGACAAAATCAAGCCATTCTACGTTCCAGCGGATACGCCCTTGCTGTTCCGCATCACGGCCGTGGACGTCATCCACAGCTTCAACGTGCCCGCCCTGGCGCACACGATTGACGCCGTGCCTGGTCAAATCAACGACTTCATCGTGCGCGAAGGGTTGCCCGAGGGCAATTACTTCACCCAATGCCGCGAGGACTGCTTGACCCCGGGCCACTCCTACATGCAAGCCCAACTCATCAGTGTGCCCGAAGCCGAGTACCAACAGTGGACGGAGGAGACGCTGGCGGGTGCCGCAGCTGGACTCGAACAAGTTCTGCCCATCCAATGGGATGGCAGCAGCTTCTCGGCCATCAAGGGCGTCCAAGCCGCCAAGGGCGCGACCCTGTTCTTGGAGGTCTTGAACGACTCGCCCAGTGCCATTGATGTGACCTTCCAAGGCGAAACCCTGACCGTGCCCGCGGGCGCCCTCAACACATTCGAAACCATGGTCGAAGAGACCGGCCCCATGGTGGTTTCCGGCGGCGGCCAAGAGTTCACCATCAACGCGGTGGAAGCCACCGTCATCGATGTGGACCTGGGTGCGTTCATCATTGAACCGGGAACCCTTGAACTGCAAGCGGGCACCCTGTACATCCTGAACGTGGCCAACGTGCACAACGCAGTCCACAACCTGTACATCGGCATGAACGGTGCGGACGGCAACACGGATGCCATCTGGAACACGGGCGATCTGGCCAATGGCCAGTCCCAAAGCATCTTGGTGGAAGCCACGGAAGCCGGCACACTGGACATGTGGTGCGCCGTGCCCGGCCACTATTCCGCCGGCATGTTTGGGACCGTCACCGTCGCCTAAACCAACGGGCTGGCAGCGCGCAGCGAGCAACCGCCACCGTGGCAGCACAAACAATTCGGGAGCCGTTCGGCTCCAAGAACATCAAGGGACCCGAACGCAAGTGGGCGGCCCAAGGACCCGTGAGGAACCTTGGACCTTGACGGTCACCCATCCACTCCAGGCTGTCTTTGCCTCCCAACTCCAAAGGGCGTCTTGAAGTCAAAGACGAAGCCCCGATTGTATCGGGTCTTCTGGAGCGTATGCACGGCACCCGCAGTTGGCTCGGTTGCAGCGAGCTGCTCCGTCTCCGTCTGCGAACCGCACATCCCGTCCCCGCGTGCGGGGTTGGGCAATGCGCGGTCCTGCCCCCTCCGTTTCTCTCCGGTCACCGAAGTTCCCGGTTTGCGCGGTGGGGGGCAGGTGCCGCGTCCCAGCCATTTCCGGCTGGGGGGTCGTCGCTGCGCCCTCCGGATGAAACTCCGGGCCGCCTGCGCCGAAGCGCGTGCGACCGACCGTTTGGTCAGGGCTCCCGGCCCGCCGTGGCGTGCCAGGCTGCTGCCGTCCCTCCCCGTTTCCGGTTCGGCACCCGTCGGCCGTGGCCTTCGAGTTCCTTGCTCTTCCGTGTCCGCGTCCAGGTCGTCTCCTCCCTGGCCGCCCACGGCAAGCCGTGGTTGTTCATGGAACTTCAAGGGGCGGTTGCGTCAGCGATCGAATGACAGCGAGCAAGCCCGCTGCCATCCCTCGTGGCGTACCGGTCCGTTCCGACCGGTCCGACGTGCATGTTGCCATGCCCGCCTGGCCCGTTGCCCCGAAGGGTCCCGGGCCCGCGCCTCACCCGCGACCGAAGCCGCGAGGTTTCGGATCCGAACCGCACCCGCGAACCGAAGTCCGTTGCTGCGTTTCGGTCACGAGGACCGTTGCGCCCACTTGCGTGGGAATTGCAGTTAGACAGGTGTGGAGTATAGCCATTTTCGGGAAACGAAGCTGCGGATGGGCCCCCGCATGCACGTGGCCTGTGGAACAAGTGGACATTGACTTGTCCACGTTGGCGTATGCATGCACGATTTCCAGCGGAAATCCAGGCATGAATTTGCCTTCCGGCCATTTCACGTGGACCATGTTCCAGGGTCGACCACTGGCAGCCATGGGGTTGCGACACACCCGCAACCAACGGCTGCGGAGCCAATTTCCCATCAAACCCTTCGCCTGCATCGCCTGAAATCCAGCGCGCGCACGCCGGGCGGGTCGCCCATTGTGCGGCCCCGGGCTAGGCACGGACCCGGCCGCCGACCCTACGGCGTCACGCGCGACAGGTCGCGGGGGAACAGGATGGCTTCACGGATGTTGCTGAGACCCAGCATCTGCATCAGGATGCGTTCGATGCCGATGCCGCAACCACCGTGGGGCGGCATGCCGTAGCGGAACGCATCCAGATAATCTCCGAAGTCTGCTGGGTCCAAGCCCCACCGCTTGATGCCCTCTGCAAGCAGGTCGGCATCGTGAATGCGCTGGGCGCCGCTGATCAATTCAACACCGCGGTAGTCCAAATCGAAGCCACGGCACAATCGAGCGTTTTGGTCGTCGCCTTCCGGGTGGACGTAGAACGGCTTGGGTTCCAAAGGCCACTTGGTGATGAAGTAGAAGTCGTGCCCATCCTCTTGCATGGCTTCGCCGAGAATCCGTTCGGCCTCCGTGCCGATATCGTCGCCAAACGACAGGGGCTTCTCCAAACGATCGCCGGCGCGGACGTTGATGATGTCCAGAGCATCTTCGTAGGTGACCCGGCGGAAGGGCAACGCAGGCACCGGCACATCGGCACCCAGGGCAGCGATGTCGTCCGCGCAGTTCGTGACCACACTTTGCCAGATGTGATGGAGCAAGCCTTCGATTTGCTGCATGACTTCTTCTTCATCCTCAATCCAGGCCATTTCGAAATCGAACGCCGTGGATTCATTGAGGTGACGCACCGTGTTGTGTTTCTCGGCGCGGAAGTAACGGGCGACCTCAAAGACCCGGTCCATTCCACTGGCCATCATCATCTGCTTGTACAGTTGGGGCGACTGGCTCAGGTAGCACTTGCGGCCGAACCAGTCCACCGTGTAGGTGTCGGTGCCGCCTTCGCTGCTGGCCGCGATGATGTTGCTGGTCGTGATTTCTTGGAATTGGTTGTTGGTGAAGTATTCACGGCCCGCCCGCAGCACCTCGTGCCGGATGCGGAAAATGGCCCCCACATCCGGAGTGCGGATGTCCAAGTACCGGTTGTCCAAGCGCGTGTCCAGACCGGTCTCAATCTCGTCGTCCCAGAGAGCCATGGGCAGCGGCGTTTGTGCCCGGTTGAGCACCCGCGCGGCCGTGGGCAGCACCTCGAAGCCCGCTTTGGCCTTGTCCGATTCCTTGACCAATCCCGTAATGCTCACGCACGATTCGTCGCTGAGTCCGGTGATTTCCTCAAACAAGCCAGGGGCCGATTCCGCCAGCTGTTTCTTCAGCAGGACAAATTGCACGTGCCCCGTCCGGTCCCGCAGTTCCAGAAATGCAATGTTGCCTTTGGCGCGCAAGCTGTGCACCCAGCCCGCAAAGGTCTGTTCGGTTCCAAAGTGTTCGTTCGTGACCTCGCCGCAGCCGAGGGTCCGAAGTGCCATGGCTCGCGCCACTGGAGGCCGCTAAAAAAGGGGTGGGCCGCTAATCGTCGCGGATTAGCAGCGCTGCAGGAATTGCGCAAATCAGCGACAACAAACCCACGGCAATGGCCGCACCACTGGCGTGGTCATCGAGAACCGGGCCGGAAATCATGGCAAACACCACCACGAGAACCATCACAGCGGCCGTCAGGCCCGCCAGCCAAACCTGCAGGGCTTGCCAGTAAATGGTCAACGTCGAGCCGGCCAAAATGATGTTGGCAGCCACCGCCAATGCAGCGGCGTGTTCGTGAAGCCACGTAGCGTCAAACCCGGTTTCACCGATGCTCAGGTTCAGGGCGCCCACCACAGCAAGCAAGCCCACCACGATGGCCAGGATGCCCGGAACCAGACGCTGCCACAGGGTGGACGCAACGACGTAACCCCCGGCACCCATGGCGTACAAAGCAGGCAAAGCGATGGCTTCGTTGGCGAACACCAATGCGGACAGGCCCGCAGCCGCACAGGAACCGGCGGCCAAGCCCAAGAGCATCTTCGTCACGCCGCACCAGTTGCCACGTCGCGCATAAGTTTGCCTCTATTCCCGACGGCCCTTGAATGCCTCGGACCAGACCACCAAAACAAGGGTCCACACGACGGCAATCGCGCCCGCGCCAAAGAGGAACGGAGCCGCCCGGTTGCTCGGGTCCGGACCGGCATACACCACGGCCAAGCCGATGATCATGGATGCCATCAAGATGGTGAAGCTCGTCTTGAGGGTCCCGCGGCCTTGGGCTTGCTTGAAGCCCTCCATCCCCGCGATGTCGATGGTGGTCCGGATTTCATTGCGCTCCACCCGGCGGACGAGTTGATTGAGCGTGTGCGGGAAGATGCGCAGGAACTTGAGCATCTCGCCGACGGTTTCCTCGACGAGCTCCTTCTGTTTCTTGGGGCTGGTGACGTTCTTCCAGACCAATTCCGCCACCAACGGCTCCAGCACCGTCACCAACTCGTAGTCCGGGTCCAGGTCGCGGCAGAAGCCGTCGAATTGGAAGAGCGCGCGCGTGATGAGCATGAAGTCCGGCGGCAGCAGCATGCGGTGTTTGCGGGCCAGGTCCAGAATCATCTCCATGATGAGCGGGTCGGCCACGCTGACCGGCTCCCGCTCGAAGTAATCGAGGATTTTCTCGACGTCCGTGGTGAACCGCTTGGGGTCGTACTCCCCGTTCTGGTCGCACAAATCGATGATGGCTTCCGCGGTGCCTTCGACGTCCTGCTTGCCGAGGCCGGTGATGAGCCGAAGGATGGACTTGGCACGGCGCTCGGTCACAATGCCGACGGCCCCAAAGTCCAGGAACGCCACCTTGTCGCTGGCGAGAATCATCATGTTTCCGGGGCTGGGGTCCGCATGGAAGATGCGGTGGACGAAGATTTGCTTGGCCATTGCGTGGGTGATGATGCGGGCGACGTTCTTGCGGTCCACGCCTTGCTCGTCCAAATTCTCGGGGTGTGCGAACTTGATGCCGTCGATGAACTCCATCACCATGACCCGCTTCGAGCAAAGGGATTCGTGCATGACGGGCAAATGAACCGATTCGTCGTGCCGGAAATTCTTGGCCACCCGCAACGTGTTGCGGACTTCGAACGTGTAGTCCAACTCGCGCTCCAACATGATGCGCAGCTCCTCCAAGTGCTGCAAGGGCTGCCAGACGCGGCTGGCCGCGAATGTTTTCTCGATGAAAGTGACAATTCCGCGCAAAATGGCGAAGTCGAGCAACATCCGTTCTTCGATGCCAACGTGCTGGACCTTCACCGCCACCTTCGTCCCATCCGGCAACCGCGCAACGTGAACTTGACCCACGCTGGCGCTGGCAATGGCCTCGCGGCCAAACTCGCTGAAAATCTGGTCCGGGGTTTGACCCAGCTCCGCCTGCATGACCTGCGCGACTTCGTCGTACGGGCTGGCCTTGGTGCCGTCGTAGAGCAGCTTGAACTCTTCCGCATACTGCGGCGGAACCAGATCCGGGCGCGTGGCAAGCAGTTGCCCGATTTTGATGAACGTCGGCCCCAATTCCTCGAGGATGCGTCGCATCTTGGCCGGCGCGTCGGGCTCCTCCGATTTGCGAATCAAGCGGAAGAAATCGTTGCGGATGAGAATGTTGAGAATCTCGTTGAAGCGCGTTGCTTTCGACGGTCCCTTCATCCGCTGGAGGCTCGGCATCGCGACTCCATGGCCGCCGCCGGTTTAAGCATCAGCGCTACCCAATGTAGTGCAAATCGTCCGCGCGGGGCATGCCGGCTTTCATGTCCGCTTCCGCCAGTTGGCCCTGGATGCGGTCCATTTCGGCGGCCTTGTCGTCAAGGGACTCCATGTCGATGGGTGCCAGGCCGACCAGTTTTGCCACAATCTCGAGCACCGCACGCGCCGCCTTGGGGTCCACCATGAATCCCGAGGTTTCACCCATCAAGCAAGCCCCCGTCATGTGCCGTTCTTGGCCCAAACCCAGGAACAATCCACTTGCACCAATGATGCCCCCTCCGGGCTCGTCTTCTTCAAAACGTACGCCCATTTGTTCGAGCCGCTTGACCGTGTCCACGTCCGTGGCGGCACCCAGAACATCGGAATCATCGACGCTCGTTCCGAGACCGTAGCCCCCCATGGTGTACATTTCCTCGCAACCGGCGTCTTGGACCTTGTCAAGGACAGCATCGACCAATTCGTGCTGACCCTCGGGCGTCAGTGGTTGAAAATCCCCCGTCATCAAGACGAGATCGCGCCCGCCCGTCCCTTGGGCAAACCACAGGGTGGAACTTACGCGACGGACCGTTCCGTCTCCTTGCACCATGACCTGCGGGGGAAAGTCCGTGCAGTGAATGGTGCACCATTTGGTGGCGTTGGTGACATCCACCAAGTGATCGGCGGCGAGCTTGCCCACGTTGCCCACGCCAGGCAGGCCCTCAATGAACACCGGGTTCTCCAGCTTGGGCTCCACATGCACGGTGATGCGGACCCGGTCCATTACGACCCGTCCCGGTCCATGCGCTTCAACTTGCGCCGGTATTCCCCGTAGTGGTCCTCGGGGCTGAATTTCGCCGGCTGCGCGGGTTGCACTTTGCCACCGCATTGGGGACACGCATCCGTTTGGAGCGTGTATTCGCCGCAACCGACGCACTTGTGCATCAGGACGCGGCCCATGGATTACTTCTCCTCGATTTCTCGGTGGAACACACCGGTGCCGCCCGCTTTTTGGATGACGGTGATGGCGCGGTCGGCCGCCTTGCGCAGTTGGTCTTCGCCGACTTTGAAATCGGGAGCTTGCACTTCAAGCCGGTACAGCGGCGCACCCTTGTACGCGGCGATGATTTTGACGTCGTCGAACTCCGACTTTTCGGATTCCGTGAGGGCCTTCTGGATGTCTTTGACGCCCGTGGCGCTGCGGGTCGCCAGTTCAACGAAGCCCGTTACTTCCACGAACGTTGCCTGGATGTTCTCCTTGCAGAACGCCGCCAAGGCCGGAACCCAGTCCGCCTTGATGCCTTCGTCCGTGAGAACGCTCTCGCCCACTTCAGCGATTTCGGTGAAGCCATCGTACAGCGATTCCCAGACCTCCAGCAGCGGCTTGGCCACATCATTGAGGATGGCCTCGACGGTGGAGCCTTGCGCTTCGGCGAACATCTCCACCAGCTTGTCGGCCTTTTGCTCGTTCTTCCAGGCCTGGATGGTTTCCCGGCGCTGGTGGTCGTTGACCGACTTCAGGCTCAGGTCAATGTGGCCTTTGCCAGAATCCACGCCGAGGACCTTGAAGACCAAGCGCTGCTGCTCGCGGATGTGATCCCGAATGCGCTTGACCCAACCGCTGGCGACTTCCCGGATGTGGCAGAAACCCTCCTTGTCCTTGTATTCGTCAAGGGTGACGAACGCGCCGAAGTTCTGGACCTTCGTAACGGTCCCCACGACGAGCTCGCCCTCTTCCGGGAATTCATTCAGTTTGGCCATGTAACAAGCTCACCGACACACGAGTGCGTCATAAACGGAGTGGTGAAAAGAAAGGAGAAAAAGAGGTGAAAAAGCGCGGGCGGGGCCCGTCGCGTGGTTATTCGAGCTTGGCGACGAGCTCGCCCTTCAGAATGGCGCTGCCACCCGTTGGGGTGGCGAGGGTGGCGCCGCAGACTTGGCACTTGACCTCGGACGCGGCACGGCTGAAGACCGGTTGCTCGTTGCTGCACTCGGCGCACTTGACTTTGACAAAACTGCCGGTCATGATTAGGCCTCCGTGAGTTCGAATTTCTTGGCGCGCTTCGCGGCGGGCTGGTGGGCCTTGCCGCAGTCGCTGCAAACATAGCGCAGGGTGATGCGCTTGGTGGGCTTTTCGCGTCCTTCCGGCTTGGGACGGGGGAACCCGCCGTAGCCGGCCGTGACCTTACGGAAACGGCGCTGGCCCCACTTCAGTTCGCTGGCCTTGCGCTTCTTGATGCGCTCAACGTTGTGCTCGTTGTGCTTCTTGCACGACGGGCAGTAACGCTTCAGAGTACGTGGTCGCTTCATGTTGATTACCTCCGAGTCA